>JAUSPN010000063.1 GCA_030656555.1 Candidatus Desulfaltia sp.
TTCGTAGAGTTTGTTAAATTGATTTACTTCTGTTTGTTTCATGGTATACTCCTTTTTTATAAGTGCCCGGAATTGGACACATATAGGAGTTATACACTATTTTTGATTGTTTTTCTGCCGCGTAGCGGCTTCGTTCAACAACCCGCTGAAGCAGTTTTTGGAGCAGACAAACCATTTACTGTCAGACATCTTTCTGTCATTACAAATAAGTCGAAACAACCCCGCAGTGGCAAGGGAAGCAAGATCGAATCCAACATTGGTCCCGGCAAACAGATCGGCTCCATGATTCCAAAGAACGCTTCCATGGACATAGCCTTTGCTGCTACATTTCGAGCGGCAGCTCCTTATCAGATCTATCGTGATCATGGTAATCTGGCCATAGCTGTCGAATATTCAGATCTCAGAGAAAAACAAAAAAGCATAAGGGCTGCGCAAACAATCCTTTTTCTGGTTGACGCCAGCGGTTCTATGGGCGCTCACCAGAGGATGGCGCAAACTAAGGGAGCTGTTCTTTCCTTGCTCAATGACGCGTATAAGAAACGAGATAGAGTCGGTATGGTCACTTTTAACGGCAACAAAGCCAGAGTTATACTCCCCCCCACATCTGACAAGGAAAAGGCCGGAAAGATGCTGGAACAAATGCCTGTCGGAGGAAGAACACCTCTTGCAAAAGGTTTGTGTGTGGCAAACGAGGCTCTTAAGAAATACTCTCTGAAGATGAAAAACGAAATTCTCTTGCTGATCGTCATTTCAGATGGCAAGGCCAATATAATTATGAAACCCTCTGAGAAACTTAAAGAAGCCAGAAATCAAGTCATTAATCATTACCACTCAACGGGAGAATGCAACCTACCATCTCTTCATGATATTATCTCTTCTCATGCCTTGAATGAAGCAATGGAAGTGGCAGAGGAAACAAGACGGCATGGTATAAAGTCGGTGGTTGTCGACACGTCTAATACAAAAGGGAAAGACCGGATGAAAAAACTTTCCGCCTCACTCGGAGGACTCTATTATAAAATGGACGATCTTCGGGCCGAAGGGCTTGTAGACATAGTCAATGCATCTCTCAACCGTAATGTTTGGTCGAATGCCCGCCCTGGTGCTATGCAATAAGGTGTTAAATAGTCAAGCTGTCGAGTCGTAACGCCTTTGAACCACTCGATCATTCGACCAAACTCCTTATTATCCCTCAAGGGCGAAAGGAGAAAAAAGATGAAGGTATGTGTGCCAACTCAAGAGGACAAAGGAATCAACAGTCTTGCCTATGGGCATTTTGGTTCCGCTCCGTATTTCATTATCCGTGATACGGACCAAGGAGAAACAAAATCGATAATAAATAATAAACATGAATCAACACCATGCCCATGGTTCTTGCCATCCGATGACAGCCTTGGGCGAGGAATCTATTGAAGTTGTGATTGTTGGCGGTATAGGAAAAAGGGCTATCGAGGGACTCAATGCCACGGGAATTAAAGTCTATCAATCTGTGACAGGAACAGTTCACGAGAATATCCATGCTCTGCAAAATGGGTTATTGTCTGAGCTTACGCCGCAGAACGCATGTGGTGGACATAGTCACGGCAATGGGGGGTGCGGAGATTAAGAATGGGCTAACACATGATTATCAAGGCGCTCCAGCGGCAGGGCTATTGCCCGCCGCTGAGCTTTATTATCCCGTGGGGACAGAACAAAGCAGAGCATGCTTTTTTTTCGCTGATGCCTCATGACGACCTAATAACACAAATTACAGGAGAGTCTATATGAAACTTACAGATATTGCGCCAAAAGAAACATGGCAGCAAATGGTAAAAGAAATTTGTGAAAAGTTCACAGTCAACTGCGGTGTGCAAAACATCGACAATGTTGTTTTTTGTCCGCCGGTCGGATGGGCCAACAAGGCCTGCCCCCTGATAAAGGGCAATGAAAATGGCCGGTTGGTTTGCGCATCTGCTCAACAAAATCTGTCCGGCAAAGCAAAAAACAGCAAAAAGACCTTTATTGGAAAATGCGACGTGGGTTTTACAAAATTTGTTACGCCGATATTTTATAATGATGAATTCCTTGGAACCGCAGGTGGATGTGGCGTGCTTCTTGAAGGCGATAAGCTGGATGATTTTTATATTTCAAAAATTCTCAATCTATCTGAAAAAGAAGACAAAGAGCTCATCAGAGATGTAAAGATACTTTCTACTTATGACCTTGAAAAAAATGTCAAATATCTGGAAGAAGCGCTGTTAAAAATTATTTCCGGCTAATCCCCGCTAATCCCCGCTAATCAATGATGAACTCGTAAAAAGATAGATTCTGCCGCGCTACGGCACTGCGGACCCAAATAACCCGGCAAAATCCCCAGAGATAGATCATTCCCCTTAACACCTAACATGTTTCATCAAAGAAAAATATTTTGGAATTGAGACTATCGGGCGCAACTATTCCTTTCAAAATACAACTGACTGCAACTAAAGTATTGCAATATGCAATTCTATTTGTGACGGCATCAGAATGCAGTTCATATCTATCTATTTAAATATATTTGGTAATTGCTTAATAACGATAAATGGCACGGATTTTGTTTCTAATAAACTTAATGCCATTCTATTCTGGCGAACTTTTTTGACGGAATTAACGGGATTTTCTACCCTGTTAAGTGGGGTATTGATCTTATACATAACAAAGGGGGATTAACATGTATGAATTTGTAAGCGGGCCATTTGCCTTGATTTCATTTGCTATCTTTTTTATCGGGATTATCGCCAGAATCGTTTGGTATGTAAAAGGGCTTAATTGGCAGCTTGATAGAGTGGCCTATTCTGAAAAGCTTAGTGACGGCATTACTGGAGCTGCAAGATCTCTTTTCCATTGGTTATTGCCTTTCAATCGAACAACCGCAAACCATCCCATTTTTATGGTTGTAACCTATCTATTCCATATCTGCCTTATCATCGCTCCGATCTTTTTGGTAGCTCATGTAGTGCTGATAGAAGAATCGTGGAATATAAGCTGGGTTACCATGCCCGACAAGGTGGCAGATTATATGACCTTAGCAGTAATTGCCGCGGGAATCTTCTTTTTAATCCGTCGCCTGGTTGAGCCTAATGTCAGATTCTTAACAAATGCGTGGGATTATATAGTCTTAGGTATTGCGATAGCTCCTTTTATTACAGGCTATATTGCCTATCATCAATGGATGGACTACAAATTCTGGTTGATTGTGCATATTCTCTGTGGCGAGATCATGCTGATAGCAATTCCTTTTACAAAGCTTTCGCATTTCGTTCTCTTCTTCTGCTCCAGAATCCAGATTGGTATGGACTATGGGATAAAGAGAGGAGGAGCGAAAGGCAGGGGAATCGCTTGGTAATTATATAAAATTTAACAATAATTTCATTAAGGAGATATAAATATGGCAGAAGAAGCAAAAAGCCAAGACCTTCCACCTCTTGTTACCAGAAAACCTGTGAAAACCCAAGAGGATCTCGATCTTTTATTGGCAGACAAGGGCGTAAGATATTATAAAGAGCTTGAAGTATTTCCCGTTGATACGGCCGCATTGAAAAAAACTCTGGATGCCACCTGCAAATCCCGCATCCGCACCTGGCTTGAGATTTGCACTCACTGTAGTTTGTGCGCTGACACCTGTTTCTTTTATCTTGCAAACGACAATGATCCAAACCAGATCCCCTCTTATAAAATACAATCCACACTTGGTGAACTGGTAAAAAGAAAGGGGGATGTAGATACTAAGTTCATGATCAATTGTATGGATACAGCATGGGGAAAATGCACCTGCTGTAATCGCTGCGGAATGTATTGTCCTCATGGTATTGATATGGGGGTCATGTTCAGTTACTTGAGAGGCCTCTGTTTTTCGCAGGGTTTTGCGCCGCATGAGATGAAAATCGGATCAGGGATGCATTGGATATATAATGCGCAGATGGATGTTACTGTAAGCGATTTTGTTGAGACTTGTGAATGGATGGCGGAAGAAAACGAGGAATATTATCCGGGCCTGAATATTCCTGTTGATAAACCTAATGCAGATATTATGTATACAATAAATGCCCGGGAAGTAAAACACTATCCCGAGGATATCGCAGAGGCAGCGATTTTGTTCCATTTGGCCGGTGAAAACTGGACTGTTCCCAGCAAGGGTTGGGAGGAGACCAGCCTGGCAATGTTTGCCGGCGACTGGGCGGGTTGCAAAAACCAGGTGGAATGGGTCTATGAGGCAATGAAGAGGCTGAATCCAAACAGGATGGTTGTCACCGAATGTGGCCACGCACATCGGGCAACAATTATCGAAGGGCCTTATTGGGCCGGGATCAAGACCGGTCAAACACCAGTGCGGTCGATGCATTATGTTGAATGGGTGTTAGAAGCGCTGGAAACAGGAAAGCTCAAGATAGATCCTGCTAAAAAGATCAAAGAGCCTGTTACGCTTCAGGATCCTTGCAATTATATCAGGAATGGCGGTTTGTGTGATGTTACAAGAAAAATTATGTCATATATAGCAGAGGACTTTCGTGAAATGCAGCCAAACCGTGAACACAATTTTTGTTGTGGTGGTGGTGGCGGCCTGAACGGTATTGGACGTTATAGGAAAGAAAGAAACATAGGCATGAAGGTCAAGCGTGATCAAATCCTGGCCACCGGAGCAAAATTTGTGGTTTCCGCATGCCATAATTGCTGGGATGCAATCAGGGACCTGGAAGAAGTCTACAAAATCGGAATCAAGTGGAGTTTTCTGAAGCCTATTCTTCTCAAGATGGTGATTGTACCGGATCATTTAAAACCAAAAGAATAAGAGTAACTATTGTACATGACAATAAAAAATTTAAGAAAGGGTGCCATCCAATGAAAAAGTAATTTTAGCAACATACGACCTTAACCTTGACAAGAGGCCACAAAGCTTACTATTTTTAGATTTACATGCTTTTGCAGTTCAATATATTTTTGCGGTTAATCCGATCAAGATCGCTTTTCTCAAAAAAGAAGCAAAAAGGTAAATCTAAATGAGGCTGTCAACTAAATCGCGCTATGGCACCAGGGCCATGCTGGATATAGCTATAAATTATGAAAAAAGCCCTGTTTCCGTAAAAAGTTTGTCTCAGCGACAGAATATTTCTGTTAAATACATGGAGAAACTAATCCAGCTGTTGAAAATAGCGGGTCTCATCAAGAGTATTCGTGGATCTGGAGGAGGATATACGCTCAACAAAGACACTGACCAGATTAAGCTGCGTGATATTATTGATGCTTTAGAAGGATCTATGTTCCATGTAAATTGTGTTGATAATCCTGCAACATGTAATCGAGCTAAGAAATGTGTTACATATGAGATATGGAAAGATATACAAGATACAATAAACAATATGCTGGACTCCTTAACACTTGCAGATATGGTTGAACGTCAACTTAAAATAAATAGCATAAACCCTCTTTCCGAAAAATAATTCCCGTAAAATTATTTTATTTTCAGTTTTTTATTTTTTTCTATCTTTTGTGCCATACATCCGCTTGCCAGGGATACGCCTGATTTTTTAAAAAGTGTTTTTTCGTATTAAGAGATGTTTTTACCTGATTTTTATTCTTGACAGGATATAATATTTTAATTTACAAAGACTTCTTTAAGTCAAGGAGGAAAGACAGGGTGAAAAAATATACATACAGTGCAAAGCAGACAGACAACAAGGGTAAATGGTTTATTGTTGATGCAAAGGGAGCGGTTCTCGGCAGGCTGGCTTCTTTGATAGCTTCACGTCTTAGGGGTAAACACAACCCGTTATTTACACCTCATGTGGATACAGGTGACTGGGTTGTCGTTATAAACGCTGACAAAATTGTTCTTACCGGAAGGAAATTGGACCAGAAATGCTATTACCGGCATAGTGGTTATATCGGAGGGTTAAAAACAATTACCGCAAAGAATCTATTGGAAAAGAGGCCTGAAGATCTTATCCGTTTTGCCGTCAAAGGGATGCTTCCTAAAAACAGGCTTGGGAGTAAGCTGTTTAAAAAGTTGAAAGTTTATACAGGCGATAAGCATCCTCATATAGCTCAGCAACCAGAGGCTGTTTAGCATTTTGCAACTAAAAAGGTGAGTTTAAATTTAATTATTACCAGGAAACAGTATATGAATAAAGAAAATGTTTATTATGCAACAGGAAAGCGAAAGAACGCTATTGCCAGAACTTGGTTAATGCCAGGAAAGGGAGCAATCGTCGTTAATGATCGTCCAGTAGAAAATTATTTCAAGGTTGAATCTCTAAAAACAATTATGACTCAGCCGCTTGTTATAACCAATACTATTGGGTTATTTGATATAAAGGTGCGCATTAAAGGCGGAGGTATTTCAGGACAGGCCGGCGCAATCAGGCACGGTATTACAAAGGCGCTAATTTTATCCGACCCTGAACTTAGACAGGTTTTGAAAAAGGCCGGCTTTGTCAAACGTGATCCCAGGGTAAAAGAAAGAAAAAAATACGGTCAAAAGGGTGCAAGGGCTCATTTTCAGTTCTCAAAACGTTAATATTTATATATATGATTATATATATGAGGTTATGGATTTAACAGCTTGAATCCTGTTCGGGATTCAAATGTTCTGATACCGGTTGTTTCCGTTAATTCAAAAAGTATGACTTCCATTATGTGCCACACCTTGACACCATTACGGATGCATCCGGTTGTTGTAAATGTTTTTCTACCACAGGCCATATGCATATGGAGTACCGGATTACCCTCATCGTCCGGAAAAATAGTTCCTACACCTGCTACCTCATGAACATCGTCAAGGATATGCTCCATTGACACTATGGTTTTCACGCGTCCCTGCTCCGGCCCTACCACCAGTTTGCTGTCTTTGTCAGCTCCTCCTATAATGATTAGCGCTGCAGCCTTAATGGACTGGTTGCGCGCAAACCTTTCAATCTCTTCATGAACAATATCTCCGTCTTCAAGACGAATAACAAAAATACGCCCCTGTTTTGCCTGTGAATATTTCATATTAAATCCCTTTGATAAGTCATACGTTATCCGGATAAGCAAAGACATCCAGCAGATTACTCTTATCAGTGACCGCACGTTTAGACGTTTTCCGCAGTAAAGCTTGCCGAACTTTAATTCTTAAAACATCTCTTTAAGATAAAAGAAAAGTATGGTTCCGGAAAAAGCCAGTTTTAGCCCTGTGCCAACCATGATTCCGATAAAGGCACCGAATCCGGCTTGCAGCGCTTTTGCCCCATCCTTTCTGGCTAACAGTTCCCCGGCAAATGCCCCCATGAACGCGCCCAAAATCATTCCCCAGGGAGGGAACATAAAAACCCCTATCAGCATTCCGGCCATGGCACCCATAACACCCCATTTTGATGCCCCGTATTTTTTCGCCCCGCCCGCAGGAACCACATAGTCAAGAATGGTTACTAATATTGTAAGGCCTGCCATAATAATCAAAAAGGTTGAACTAAAAGGTTCCCAGTTTTTGGCGTAGGAAAGAATGATTAAGGATAAAAAGCTGATAGAAGGTCCTGGGATGACGGGCAGGACGCAACCTATAAGGCCACACAATGCGAAAAGCAATCCTAAGATTATTAATATGATGGTCAAGCTTATATGCCCTTAATGTGAAGCTCCCCGCCGTCCCGATAGGACGGGATCTCCGCTTTGCTCCGACAAGCTACGGGGAATGCGCTCGCTTTTGCGGTTCAAACCACGTTTTGAGTCGATTGTGCCAGTGTCTCGATATTTAACGGAATTCCTTTTTCAGCATCCAATATCAGCGAGATGTTTTCTTTTTTACATTTGCTTTCGCATATTCCGCAACCAAAACATCTCTCAGGGACAACCTTAACCTTTTTCTTTTCTTTGCCGTTATTCGAAATCGAGATGATTTCTATTGCATCGAATTGACAATATTTTACACATTCACCGCAACCGATACAATCCTCTCCAATAACTGCACGATATCCTGATGGAAGAACTGTTTTCATGTTGTATTCAAACATGAATTTCAATCCCAAACAGCAGCACTTACAACAGTTGCAAATCGCGTAAAAACGATTTAGCATAGCTGTTTTAAACCACGCCGTATGGACGTGTCCCCTTTGATCCTCTTCTTTCAGAATCCTTAACGCCTCTTCCGGAGTTATTCTGCGGGAACGAAACGGTTGAACCATACGGCATAGATCCGCAAAAGGCTCGCCAACGACCAGACATACATCTGTGGGTTTGCAGGGATCTTTTTTTTGAGCTCTGCAAGGGCATTCATAAACTACGATATTTTGAGGATTTTTGAGTATAATATCCTTTGCATATCTATATGGAAGTATTTGATCCAGGTTCCGGAGTTCAATATTTTTATTAATAGTAATGAATTTGGCTGCATCGTCCAATCGAACCACTTTGCCATGATATGTCTCGCATACGTGGTTGCGAAACAATTTGGAGTTTAGCTTTACAAATTTTTTCAAGACCTTCAGATAGGTTACTGTAGCCGCATATAACGTACTATGGATTATGGTTACAGGATTATATTCAGCTTCTTTCAAAGCATAAAGAAGAGACTTAAGCAAAGACATATTAACCTCCTCTTTGATTCCGAGGCGTGAGCAAATCTGAATTCACCCGCCATCCCCCACTCTTTACTTAAAGAAAATCAATATTCACTCCCTGATGACACAAACTTATAAACCGAAGAACCTCCCGTACTCCGCTCCGTCAACTTATAAACTAATGTACGTTCCTGAAGCCCTATGCCGACATCGACTGCGGCATGGCTAATGAAGATCTTTGGCCTTCTATCGTTCATATCCTGCCTCTCTTGCCCAACGAGAAGATCAGCCGGAGCGTAGCGATCTGGTGCATTGTTTTGTGTACGCCCGCCGGCATGGGCGTGAACTTATGGGGTGAAAGTCCCATATACGTGAATCCTGCTAATATTTTTGATATATTAGCAAAAGTATTAGCCGAAGGCAAGGGCGTTTCCGTGAGGAAGGGTCTGAAGGCGGAGCGAAGCGGACGGCTCGCCGCAGGCGAGAGTGAGTGAAACGAACGTCCAACCCGGAGTGCAAAGCTATGAGCCGACGAACAGAAACAGCATACAAGGCCAAGTTTCCGGGTGAGTTAGCACCACATAACGAAGCCCAGGGTTCAAAAGATATGGTAAACGCTGAGGTTGTGTAGCGAAAGTTCATGTTCTTATCCGGGGAGATCTGCTTGACGTGGGGTCGTTTTATACGGCAGCGCCCTGTGTGGCAACATACAGGGTGATCAGGTAGAAGTCAGCAGCGGCCATAGTAGGCGAAGGAAACCATCACTCATGGTGGCGTGGGGGCCGGGGGAGAAAAACTCCCGGCTACCCGATTCGGATTCTTAACTTATTTTCCTGACAGCATAAGGATTGCTTTCTCCAGGGCACTGTTGAATTCCTCTGGCCGATCGATCATTAAGAAATGATCAGCTTTCTTCAAAACAATCGCATCATAAGAAAGCATATGCCTCCGGTTTGCTTCATGGTTGATAGGCCACAAATCTCCATTTACGGTTATGACAGGAATTCGGATCTTTTCAAATATCTTAGCCGCTTCTCCTGTGATGTACTGCGACATCATTTCGTTCATTGCACTTAGGGCAACAGCGGGTGGTGCGGCTGAAATATCCGAGAGTATCCACTCGCGAAGCCGTGGATCAGTGCTGGGCGAGATCATCTCCCTTACAAACTGCTGACTTCCTGTTCGAAAATCCTTCTCCAACGGAGAGAGCATCTTCTTGAGTTCTTCGCGCGTCATCGGATAATCAATGTTTTCCAGTGTGTCGATACCTATTAATCCCACAATGCGGTTCGGCATGAGTCGGGCAGCCTCAGCAATCACCGAACCGCCCATGGAGTGGCCTATAAGAATAACCTTGTTACTGCCTGTTGCTTCTGTTACTGCTCGTACATCCTCTCCGAAAGCCCCCATGGCATAGGTGGAGCGAGCCATTCCTGAATGGCCGTGGCCTGCAAGATCAAGAACGATAACGCGATATTTCTTGGAAAAGACTGGCACTTGGGCACGCCAGTAACGGGCGTCGCAACTCCAACCATGTACAAATATCAGAGTCGGGTCTCCAGAACCGTAGACCTCATACGAGATCAGAACACCATCTTTGGATGTGGCGAAATGGGGCCAATTTGTTTGTGCCGGCACTGTTCCAACAGTCAAGATCAGGAGCATCAGACAACTTAAGAGACTCACCAAATGCCTTGTGGCTGTTTTACCACCGAGTGCGCTATTTTTCCGAACGTTATTTGTTTCAACCTTCATTATCTCTCTCTCCTTCTTTCCGAACGCACTGGGTGTGGGGCGACGCGCAGCGGCGTCCCACACGACCCAGATGTTATGTGTTTTCAATTTAAAGGATTGTCCACGATTGAAGCGACAAGGCTTCTCTTATTAACGCAGTAAATATGTCTGGCTTTATTCCCTTTTTGATTTTTGGCAAATCACTTACAGCCCCAGTAGCATATCCATTCTCATCAATACTGACTGTCAATAGAACGTTAAGATAGTCAGACGATAGATCCAAGAAATCGGCAACGGTCTTTGAACGCTGAATAAAACCAATGAAGGCACTCATCCGATTATCGAACATGCCATCAAGTGATTGCCTTGGTAGGCTAGACTCTCTAATCGTATGTAGGTTTTCAATGAATAAATCGCTTATCGCCTTCCTTAATACAGGTTTCAGCTTGTGATACACTCTGTAGTCATAGACGAAGTAAAAGAAAAACATGAATTCGAATTCAACGAAGTCCCGATTCTCATTGAAGATTGGAATCTGTTGGGAACAGCTTTTTACATCTTTCTCGATTTGAGATAAATACTTCTGGGCTTTGACTTTCTCAAACATACTGATCCCTTATAGTATGCTGGCACATAACGACTAAGATAAGGGGAAACAGGCCCGCAGGGGCTGGTTTCCCCTTAATTGCCTGGTTATCTGTCTTTTTTTGTGTCTTCTTGTTGCATTCTTTTTATTTCAGAACTCAAAGATTCCAACTTCGTTTTTATTTCTTTGTAATCAGGATCTGAAACCTTAAGAACATCTCTGTCTTGCAACAACCTGTCTATTTCGTTGTATTTAGCGGAGAATTTTTTAATTTCCTGTATTTCTTTGTCGCTAAAATCAAAATCATTCATTAATTCATTCAACTTGTGGTCATACCATTCTCGTTTTATTCGATATCCTTCTTTACTATCCATTCTCCCATTATCAGCACTACTGAATGCTAATATCTCAGACATAACAAAGGCGGTTTTTTTTAGATCATCTTGTTTTGCAAATATTTCTGCCTTTGTTTCTTTTATTTCTGACAAGATTAATCTTAAATTCTTAATATCCAGTTCTTTTATGCGATCAAATCCGTAAAAAGCAAAACCGCTTATCAATACAACGCTTATGAAGGAAACAAAGCTCGCAGCCCCAAGCTTTCCTTTCTCCAAAAAATATACACCAAAGACCAATAATGAAATAAATACAAATGATCCAAAAAATTTTTTCATTTAGTCCTCATTTTTCTACAGATAACGAAAAAATCACCCGGAGCGTAGCGATCGGGTGTATTGCTTTTGTTATATGATTTTTTTGGTAAACAAATTTTTCCTCTTCTCCCAGTAAATAATATTTGGCAATAGCCAAATTAACGCACCAAAGAAAATGCGTAAAACTAACTGAGTGCCCGGTTCCTCATACCCATAACTAAGCTTAATAAATCTTGGCAAAGTGACTCCACCATAATAACTCATTAAAAGGGCAACCCAGTTTAATCTCCACGCCCACAATTTTCTAAAGTGCAGCCCCCATGCTGTTGATAACTGCACTATCGCAAACATAGCTGCTATAAAACAAAATAAAATATCAGGTGAAAATAAAACAGTGTAGATGTTAATAATGCCACTAATTGGTAAGCAAAAATAGTTCCAAATACTTAACCATTTTGTTTTTAAAATTACTTTCTCAATTGATCGAGGTGTTGTTTCTTCAGATTGAGTGGTAAGTTCTGCCGGTATTTCATCTGAAACTCCCCTCGTATTCAAAATTTCATTAATTACACCCAAAGCAACATCGGTTAAACCGCCCTTCCGCCGTAGCTCGATGAGTTCATCTGTTTCCACAGTGCTGTATCGCTGCCGCAGATACTCCGCCTTGATCTCCATTGAGCTTACCTCCTATACATATAACAATATATTGAATAGTTTCCTTTCAATATCAGGACGTTACGAGATTGTCAATATCACATTTAAATGTTGTTGGCAAATCTATCTGATATTATGATTTTAACTAAGTTGTTCAATATCTAATTTTTATTCTTAGGAGGTTTCTGTTCAATGCCGATGCTGTCTGTCCTGACCAGATACGTTTGTTCATCGACAAGTTGGTGCAGGATTTGCTGGACGCCCCTCAGTTTATAAGTTTATATCGTCAAGAAGTGACTTTTTGTATTTAGAAAAGCCGAGTTAGTGCTTTAAAAAGTATAGCGCAGCTGCATACGTCAAGAAATTTGTAGAATCACAATAAATTACATGTGGTTAATATTGGAACGGAGAGCAGGGAGCATATAGTTCCAATATCTTGACAAGATACCATCAAAAAAACTATTAAAAATAGCTTGACACTATATATGGGGTTTGTTAAAAATTTAACTTTATTAAATCCTATTATTAATTCTGACAAAAATTATGAAAAAATTATCAGCCATTTATAGCCTTATTAATCTAATTATCGTCCTCGTCGTAGGCATCCTACCCCACTGCGAGGAAGGGGCTTAATAATGGCTTAATTATATTATTATAAAGAATATAAAATCCGTTATCAGCTCCTAAAGCTGGTAACGGATTTTTTTTTGAATCGCAAAAAATCCATTTTCAGGAGAATAATTAGAATGAAAAGCGATATTGTTAAAAAAGGTATCGAAAGGGCGCCTCATCGAAGCCTCTTTAAGTCAATGGGATATACAGATGCCGAGCTGGAAAGACCTCTTATAGGCATTGCCAATTCAGCCAATGCGATTATCCCGGGTCATATCCATCTTGATAAAATTGTAGAAGCTGTAAAGGCTGGAGTTTATATGGGGGGCGGCACTCCTGTAGAATTCGGCACTATCGGTGTTTGTGACGGTATTGCCATGAATCATACCGGCATGAAGTATTCTCTCGCGAGCCGTGAACTTATCGCCGATTCAATAGAGGTGATGGCCACTGCCCATGCATTTGATGCAATGGTTATGGTTGTAAATTGCGATAAGATCGTGCCTGGAATGCTGATGGCTGCCGCACGTCTGGATCTTCCCACAATTGTAATAAGCGGAGGCCCTATGCTGGCCGGAGATAATCCAAATCAAACAGAGACCGGGAAAATCGACCTTATCACTGTTTTTGAATCTGTTGGCGCGGTGCTTTCAGGCAGGATGACGGAAAAGGACTTGACCTCTATTGAAAACGCCGCCTGTCCAACATGCGGATCATGTGCCGGCATGTTTACCGCCAACTCCATGAACTGTTTGACCGAGGCCATAGGCATGGGATTGCCCGGCAACGGCACAATTCCTGCCGTGATGGCAGCGCGTATCCGTCTGGCCAAAGAAGCTGGAATGCAGATAATCAGCCTTTTAAAGCAGCAGATTACTCCGAAAAAAATCATGACTGAAAAGGCATTTAAAAATGCTCTTACAGTTGACATGGCGCTTGGCTGTTCTACCAACACAGCCCTCCATCTTATGGCAATTGCAAATGAAGCAAAGGTAAATATCGACCTTAATATGATCAACGAAATCAGCAAGGCAACACCTCATCTTTGCTCGCTCAGCCCTGGAGGCAAACACCACATAGAGGATCTGAATCGTGCGGGAGGCATCAGCGCTTTAGTCAATGAGCTGTTACATGCAGGCCTTATCAACAATGACTGCATGACTGTAACCGGGAAAACGATCGGCGACAATGTTGCAGAGGTTCAAGCGCTGGATAAAGATATCATACGGCCTGTGGACAATCCGTATCATAACTATGGAGGTCTTGCCGTACTTTTCGGAAACCTTGCACCTGATGGATGCATTGTAAAACAGTCTGCTGTTTTAGATGAGATGTTGTGCCATGAAGGGCCTGCCAGGGTTTTTGATTCTGAAGAAGATGCCAGCCAGGCTATTATGAGCGGCAATATAAAAAAAGGGGATGTTATCGTCATACGTTATGAAGGACCGAGGGGTGGCCCTGGAATGCGGGAAATGCTGACCCCGACTTCTGCAATTGCCGGCATGAAATTAGACAGCCATGTTGCCCTTATCACAGACGGCCGTTTTTCAGGAGGCACTAAAGGCGCATCCATAGGGCATGTTTCGCCGGAAGCCATGCAGGGAGGGCCGATTGCAATTGTTAAAGAAGGAGATCTTATATCAATTGATATTCCAGGCAAAAAAATAACTCTCAAGGTTGCCGAAGAGAAGATCAAGGATAGATTTGCCTTGTGGTCGCCTCCTGAACCAAAGATAACACATGGATATATGGCCAGATATTCGCGCATGGTATCATCTGCTGATAAAGGCGCAGTCGTAAAATAAAGTGCATTCACGGGTTCAAGGTTCAGCGGGTTAAGGATTCAGCGGTTCACGAGCAACGAGTAACGAATAACCAGCAACAAGCAACCAGCTAAAGGAAGGATTTATTATGGAACTCACAGGCGCACAGATCCTTATGAAAATGTTAAAGGAAGAAGGTGTTGACACTATCTTTGGATTTCCTGGCGGTGTTGTCATAGATATTTATGATGAACTGGCTAAAACAGATATACGGCATATACTGGTCCGCCATGAGCAGGGAGCGATTCATGCTGCCGATGGTTATGCAAGGGCCAGCGGCAAGGTCGGAGTATGTCTTGTAACATCAGGTCCCGGGGCTACCAATACAGTGACCGGGATCGCAAGTGCTTACATGGATTCCATTCCTGTGGTTATATTTACCGGTCAGGTTCCGACACAGCTCATCGGAAATGATGCTTTTCAGGAAGTTGATATAGTTGGAATAACAAGACCATGCACCAAGCACAACTATCTTGTTAAGCACACCGAGGATCTTGCAAGAATCGTTAAAGAAGCATTTATGATAGCTGCTTCCGGCCGTCCTGGGCCAGTGCTGATCGATCTTCCAAAGGATGTTTCGACCACAACAATAACTTACAAAGCCCCTAAAAAAATTGAGCTGAGATCATACAAACCTACTTATACCCCTAACATAAAACAGTTGCACAGTGCGGTAAAACTTATAAAGAATGCCAAAAAGCCGATTATTTTTGCAGGTGGCGGGGTTGTTCTTTCAAAGGGTTCAAAAGAGCTTACTGAATTGGCTCATAAAACCCAGATTCCTGTAACTTGCTCCTTAATGGGGCTTGGAGTATTTCCGGGCACGGATCCTTTATGGCTCGGCATGATCGGCATGCATGGCACATATCGAGCCAACATGAGCTCAGGAGACTGCGATCTTCTTATTGCCGTCGGAGTCCGTTTTGACGACCGTGTTACCGGTAAAACAGATACATTTGCTCCCAATGCAAAGATTGTGCATATTGATATTGATCCAACATCAATACGCAAGAATATTCCTGTTACCGTTCCTGTGGTGGGTGATTGCAAAATTACCCTCGAGCTTCTTAACAAGCTCTTAGACAAGGAGGATCTTGGCGATTTGAAGAAAAACAGGAACAGCTGGTTAAATCAGATAGAAAAGTGGAAAAGCACGACTCCACTGGCATATAAACAGAAAAATATTATCAAGCCGCAATATGTTGTCGAGAAACTCTACGAATTAACTAAAGGCAACGCAATTATAACTACTGAAGTGGGTCAAAATCAGATGTGGGCCGCACAGTATTATCATTTTAAAAAACCCAATCATTTTATTACATCAGGCGGTCTGGGAGTTATGGGGTTCGGGCTTCCAGCAGCAATCGGCGCTCAGATTGCCTGTCCTAAAAAACTTGTAGTGGATATTGCCGGAGACGGCAGCATTCAGATGAACATACAGGAAATGGCAACCGCAAAGCAATACGGTCTTCCAGTAAAGATCGTTATCCTGAACAACCGGTATCTTGGCATGGTCAGGCAGTGGCAGGAACTGTTCTACGGCAAACGTTACACTGCTACAGGCATGGAGCATGCCCCTGACTTTGTAAAGCTGGCAGAGGCATACGGAGCTGTTGGTTTAAGAGCCACAAAGCCTGAAGAAGTTGAACCGGTGCTTATAAAAGGCCTTTCTTCATCTGAAACAGTAATTATGGAATTTGTGGTCGAGAGGGAAGAATGTGTTTATCCAATGGTACCTGCCGGAGCTCCTATAACGGAAATGCTTCTGGTCTGACAACAAATGCTAAAGTATAATTAACCGATTAAATTAAGGATATAAATAATGACAAAACAAAAGCATATACTTTCGATTTTAGTTGAGAACCAGCCGGGGGTGCTATCCAGGATTGCAGGATTATTTAGCGGCAGGGGCTATAACATTGAAAGCCTCTGTGTTGCGGAAACTACCGATCCGCTGGTGTCCAGGGTTACTATGGTTACTATGGCAGATAAGCCGATTGTCGAGCAAATAATGAAACAGCTTCACAAGCTTATCAATGTGATAAAAGTATATGAACTTACAGGATCAAGTTATGTTCAAAGGGAGATGGCCCTTATCAAGGTACAGGCAAAACCTGAATACCGGGCTGAAATTCTCAGAATCGTAGATATTTTCAGGTGTAAAGTGGTTGATGTCGGGCGGGAGCATTACACCTTAGAGGTTACCGGAGATGAAGGCAAAATGGATGCAATTTTGAATCTTCTAAAGCCGATAGGGATTAAGGAGATCGCAAAAACAGGAATTATCGCCCTTTTTCGGGAACCAAAATAAAATCAGAGGAAGCAGTTATTTTTTTGCATAAGGCTAAAACACTTCAATCGTTGCATAGTTCATTGAAAAAACTGTGAAATGTGAACCGACAACCGTGAACGATTACAAATATAATTATAAATTGGGGAGAATAAAATGGCAAATATCGATTTTGGCGGTGTTGTAGAAGAGGTAATTACATCAGAAGAATTTTCTCTTGATAAGGCCAGGGAAGTACTTAAGGATGAAATTGTTGCAGTTTTAGGTTATGGCGTTCAAGGGCCTGGGCAGGCTTTAAACATGAGGGATAATGGTATTAACGTCATAGTAGGGCAGCGTGAAGGTGGCGCATCATGGGATCGTGCTGTTGCAGATGGTTTTATTCCCGGCAAAACACTCTTTCCTCTTGAGAAAGCAGCACGAAAAGGGACTATTATTCAGTTTCTCCTTTCAGACGCTGGTCAGGTTGGAACATGGCCTCAGATAAAAGAATGTCTTAATGAAGGAGACGCTCTATATTTTTCCCACGGATTTTCAATTGTTTATAAAGACCAAACAGGTATTGAGCCGCCTGAAAATATTGATGTTATTTTAGTTGCCCCAAAAGGATCGGGACGCACGGTGCGTACCAACTTTCTGGCCGGCAGCGGCATTAATTCCAGCTTTGCAGTTCATCAGGATTTTACGGGAAAAGCAAAGGAGAGAACTCTTGCATTAGGAATTGCTATAGGATCAGGTTATCTTTTTCATACTACTTTTGCAAAGGAAGTTCATAGCGATCTTACCGGCGAACGTGGAGTTCTAATGGGATGCCTTGCCGGTGTAATGGAAGCACAATATAATCTTCTTCGAAAACATGGTCACAGCCCCAGTGAAGCCTTTAATGAAACCGTAGAAGAGCTTACACAGAGCCTTATACGGCTTGTGGCGGAAAACGGCATGGACTGGATGTTTTCAAACTGCAGCACAACCGCTCAGAGAGGGGCTCTGGACTGGTCTCCAAAGTTTCGTGATGCCGTTGTTCCTGTCTTTGACGATCTTTATGAAAGTGTTCTGTCGGGCAAAGAAACAAAAAGAGTTATTGAAGTCAACAGCGCTCCTGATTATCGCGAAAAATTGCAAAACGAACTCAATGTAATAAAGAACTCTGAAATGTGGCAAGCCGGCACAGCAGTTCGCTCTTTAAGGCCGGAAAAACGAAAAAAATAATAAAACTAATTACAAGCAACCAGAAAGAGCATCATTATGAAACCAATACTTCTATATGATACAACCTTAAGAGACGGAGCCCAGGGAGAAAACATCAGTTTCAGCGCTGAAGAAATGATAAAGATCGCACAGAAGCTTGATGACATAGGGATACATTACATAGAGGGCGGCTGGCCCGGTTCCAACCCCAGGGATGAGCGCTTTTTTGAGCTGGCGAAAAATATTAAATTTCAAAATGCCCGTCTTGTTGCATTCGGCTCAACCCGCAAGCCTGGTATTAAAGCTGCCGACGACAAAAACTTAAAAGCCCTTGTTGAAAGCAATACCCCTTCGGTTACAATTTTTGGGAAGACATGGGATCTTCATGTTGAGCAGATTATGAGAAATACTTTAAAAGAGAATCTCGCGATGATATGCGATTCCGTCGAGTATCTGAAGAAAAATGATCGCGAGGTTATCTACGACGCAGAGCATTTTTTTGACGGGTATAAGAAAAACCCGGATTATGCATTGCAAACCCTGGTAGCGGCTGTAGAAGGCGGCGCAGACACCATTGTTCTCTGCGACACAAATGGCGGTACCCTGCCGTTTGAAGTAGAATCCATCATAAATAATGTACGAAAAAGCATTGCTGAAAAACAGAGCGCAAAAACAGATAACCTGCCGCTTAAAATCGGAATTCATACACACAACGATTGCGGCATGGCTGTGGCCAATTCCATAGCAGCGATACGCGCAGGCGCTGTTATGGTTCAGGGGACTATCAATGGATATGGAGAAAGATGCGGCAACGCGGACCTTACCTCAATCATACCGATTCTCTGTATAAAAATGGATTGTCCGTGTATTTCAAGCAAGAACCTTGCAAAACTAAAAAACCTTTCCAGGTTTGTCAGCGAAACAGCAAACATGATTCCATTAAACACCAGGCCTTTTGTGGGCAAAAGCGCTTTTGCCCATAAGGGCGGTATTCATGTAAGCGCTATTATGAAAGTTCCGGGCGCATATGAACATATGGATCCTGAGCATGTGGGGAACAAACGCCGCGTTTTGATATCGGATCTTTCAGGCAAGAGCAATATAGAATACAAGGCCAGGGAACTGGGCATCGAGCTTAATGGAAACGGATTTGACAGCCGCAAAATCACTTCTGAAATAAAGCGGCTGGAAGATCAGGGATATCAGTTTGAAGCGGCTGACGGTTCTTTCAAAATACTTATGGAAAAATTTACAAAACAGTTCAAACCGTTATTTGAACTGAAATCTTTTAGAGTTCACATTGAAAAGGAAAAAGATCATTCATGTTCGTCTCATGCTACAATCAAGCTTTCTGTCGGTGATAAGGAGGAAATTACTGCCGCCGAAGGAGATGGGCCGGTCAGCGCTCTGGATAATGCTCTGCGTAAGGCCCTGGAAAAATTCTATGTAACCGACTTGGATTCCATGCGTCTTGTAGATTTCAAAGTCCGGGTAATAGACGGCGGAAAAGGAACTGCGGCAAAGGTAAGGGTTTTAATAGAATCAAGAGACGAAGATGACATCTGGAGCACAATCGGCGCTTCAGAAGATATTATAGAAGCAAGCTGGCAGGCGCTGGCAGACAGCTTTCAGTATAAGCTGGCCAAGGAACGGAGAAAATCATGAATGAAAATGAAAAAGTAATAATATTTGACACGACTTTAAGAGACGGGGAGCAGTCTCCCGGAGCAAGCATGAATGCCGCTGAAAAGATGCGAATTGCCGTGCAACTGGAAAAACTCGGCGTAGACGTATTGGAAGCAGGGTTTCCGGCTGCATCTGAAGGAGATTTTGAGGCGGTTTCCAGCATAGCAGGCAGGTTAAAAAACACAGAAGTTGCCGCGCTGGCGCGAACTTCCAAAAAAGATATCGATCGTGCATGGGGCGCTATTCGTAATGCCGCTAAACCGAGGATACATACCTTTATTGCGACTTCGGACATTCATATGGATTATAAGCTGAAAATGACACGGGACGAGGTTGTAAAAAAAGCGGTTGAAGCGGTTAAATATGCGAGATCTTTTACTGACAACATAGAATTTTCCGCTGAAGATGCATCAAGGAGCGATCCTGATTTTCTGTGCAGGGTTTTTGAGGCTGTAATAGAGGCCGGCGCCGCAACTATTAATATTCCTGATACAGTAGGCTACGCCATCCCACAGGAATTTGCGAATCTTGTTAAATATGTCACGGCACATACACCAAATATCCATAAAGCAATCGTGAGCATACACTGCCATAATGACCTTGGCCTTGCCACAGCCAATACTCTTGCGGCAATATGCGCCGGCGCCAGACAGGCTGAAGTTACAATAAACGGAATCGGAGAAAGGGCGGGAAACACATCTCTTGAAGAGATAGTAATGGCTCTGCATACAAGACCCAACTATATCCCTCTATCAACAAATATTAACACCAGGCAGATTTATCCGACAAGCCGGCTTGTCAGTATGATAACAGGAATTATTGTGCAGCCGAACAAGGCTATAGTCGGCGCCAACGCATTTGCGCATGAAGCAGGCATCCACCAGGACGGCATGTTGAAAAATCCAATGACATATGAGATTATGAACCCCGATACCATAGGTCTTGGCGCAGGCAAGCTTGTGTTGGGCAAACATTCAGGCAGGCATGCCCTGCGTGCACATCTAAAGGATTTGGGATACGATCTTTCAGGCGAAGAATTAAATATTATCTTTAAAAAATTCAAGGAACTTGCAGATAAGAAAAAGATCATCGTTGATGAAGACTTTGAGGCTATTGTCACGGAAGGTATATTACGGACTGCCGACATTTTCCGCCTGGAATATTTGCATGTGATAAGCGGGACAACGGTTCTTCCCATGGCCAGTGTTAAGCTCACAATAAACGGGCTCTCTGTGCAGGGTGCGGGTTATGGAAACGGTCCGATTGATGCTGCTTTTAACACAATAGCAAAACTTACCGGGACCGGATCGAAACTCTTAAGATTCTCTGTGAGCGCCCTGACCGGCGGCACAGATGCACAGGGCGAGGTAACCGTGCGTTTAAACGAAGACGGGCTTATTGCCCTTGGCAGAGGGGCTGATCCGGATATCATGACAGCCAGCGCCAAGGCTTATATTAACGGATTGAACCGGCTGGAATACTTAAAAACCCATCCGGTAGTATCACCTGAAGCGTTGTAATCCCGTTATTTTAAACACGAAGAGCACGAAGAACACAAAGAAATTATAAAAGCATTAATGATAATCTTGATGAACTCGTAAAAAGTCTAAAAACATGTCATTTCGAGCAAAGCAACATGGCGATCTTCGTGTCCTTCGTGGTTTAATCGTTCTTTATAGCGATGATATCAGGTTTGCAATGTTCCGATAATATCTGTCAGCCGCGGGATATTTCTTTTTATAAGAAAGGCTTCTATTCCTTCAATAATGTCAACTGTTGCATGCGGGTTAATCAAATTTGCCGTTCCCACCTGAACCGCAGCAGCCCCTGCTATTAAAAACTCAAGCGCATCCTCTGCGGTCATTATGCCTCCGACCCCTATTACAGGAATCTTAACATTTTGAACCACCTGCCATACCATGCGCAAAGCTATTGGTTTAATTGCCGGGCCTGAGAGTCCTCCGGTTATATTCGCAAGCTTTGGCCGCCGGGTTTCAATGTCTATAGCCATCCCGGTTATCGTATTTATTAATGATATGGAATCAGCTCCGGCATCCTCTACACTGCGGGCAATAAGCGTAATATCGGTCACATTCGGAGTAAGTTTTACCATAAGTGGTTTGCCGGTATTGTTTCTGACAGCATTTACGACCTTGAAGGCTGCATCGGGATCGGTTCCAAATGCAACCCCTCCTGCCTTTACATTCGGGCATGAAATGTTGACTTCGATGCCTGCTATTTCTTCGATATCATTAATGCGTGATGCCAGCTCGGCATATTCACGGACATCTTTTCCGTAAATATTTATAATGACAGGTGTTGAGAGTTGTTTCAGAAACTGGAGTTTATCCTGCACAAATGATGCAAGACCGACGTTTTCAAGGCCAATGGCATTGAGCATGCCGCATGGAGTTTCAACTATCCTTGGAGGTGGGTTGCCCATGGAGGGTTTAAGTGACAAACCCTTGGTAATAATAGCCCCCAGCCGGTTCAAATCAATAAGATTTTCAAACTCACTGGCATACCCGAAAGTGCCGGATGCCGTCATTACCGGATTTTTTAGTTCTATTCCTCCAACATTTACTGATAGATCGGCTTTTTTTTCCATAATACTCGCCTGTTGCCTTTGGTATGCGATTATATGAGACCTTATTATATTTAAGTTTGAAACTGAAATTTTGCAAAAGGGGGCGTTTTGCAAAGGCCTCTATTCGCTTCGAGATTCGCCGGCTTCCCTTCAGGGATGAACTTACAAATATTCTCCATATCATTCCAAGCTTGGGCCAAAACCTCTACCACTACCGGGGCGGTAATCTCCATACATCATTCCGTGGCGATCCATACCTCCTCTAAAACGTCCCCACCAGCCGATTTCTGATGTATCCTTGGGCAAAGTGCGCGCAAAGCTCAAAAGGTCAAGAATATCTTTTTCGCTCCAATCATTGATAATTGCTGAGTTGATCCGCCCATCATGCCTCCCCCCATCTGGGACCATGCAGCCGTACCAAAAACCGTCAAAACCAACAAGACAATAGTAATTCTTTTCATATTATCCTCCTTAGTAAAGATGGTTGTTTCAGCTTTTTTTAGCGCTTTCAATGCGATAAAACTGCCCATTAAATATTGTCAAATTCTGGGTAGTGTTTTTTCATGCAGTCAGGGCATACGCTGTGGCTGAATTGGGCTTTGGACCGCGAAGCTATATATTTCTCTATTTGGTTCCATTCACCTTTCTCGTTTCGTATATTTTTACAAAAGGAGCATATGGGGAGAATCCCCTCCAGAATGTCAATACGTTTCGCCAATTCATCACGAGCCTTGCAAAGTTTTTCCCAGGTTTGTTTATGCTCGACAATCTCTTGTTGAAGCATTTTGTTGATTTTTTTCAGTTCAGCGGTACGTTGTTCAACTTCATGCTCGAGTTCCTTCCGATATTTAAACAAATAATAGTCGGTAATATCTTCCAGGGTGATCACACCAATAAAAGTGGTTTCTCTAAAGACAGGTAACACCGAATAATGGCACTCCTTCATTTGAGCGAAAACCGGTTCAAGGTCAGATGTTACCTCAATTTTTGGTATCTCCCGAAGACAATCCACAACCAGTTTATGAGAGTATTCCAACACATTAGCAGACGTCAAAATCCCCACGAAACTCTCATCTCTGATGACAACCAGGAAGCCATGTTCTGCTAACCGGTCTTCAACAGAGCGAACGCTAGTGTCGGGTTCTATAGTGGTATAGTCCTGACGAAAAAGTTTTTTAACTATCATGAAAAATGATTTCCCAATTAGGTAATCTCAATATTATCAAATTGGACTGTAACATCTAAATCAACCCTAACCATTTCACCGATGCTAATATAGGGGAACACTCGTTGCTCCAAAAGTTCAAGGACGATGTTAACGGGCATACGTTTAAGTAGTCGCTTATTCACTAATATTGCTTCTATCGTGGAATTATCCGGTTCAATCAGTTCAAATTCTTCTGGTGCTAAAAACTGAAAACATCCTGTAATTCCTCTCTTTCCATGCGGGCATTTTTTGGCAAGAATAAGAATATCCCGAAATGGCGGTATTGTAATATCTTTAAATTTTAATGAAATATTATAGACCGGATTATTTTTATTTGTTTTTATAATTTCTTCTTCCATGTCCCCATCCGTTTAACAGTAAAATTATAGTTAATTAATCAGCCTCAGATGTAATTATTTGCAGCACCGAATGCAAAGCTCATTTGCTGCAAGGGGATGACAAATTATTCAAAACACCGTAAACACAAAAGGGACAACAGGCAATAAGCCAGTGTCCCTTGAGGTCAACTTGCGCTTTGTTCGGAATTTCCAGTATCCCGTTCATATGTACATTTTACCTGTAATAGTGGGTAAGTCAAGATGATATTTTAAGCCGAACGGTCGGTATAAGTGGCGGCTTTAGCCGTCCGACTTAATACCGTTGTGTACGCCCGGCAAGGGCGGAATCGTGAGGTTCTGTCTGAAGGCAAAGCAAAGCGCAAGGCCAGATTACGCTTTCCTAAGATTCTCTTTAGGACAAAAGCCCAGAAAGTGTTTCTCCATATTTGATACAGCTCTTAATATCTTCCTCATCCGGATTCCACATTACTTTCAGGCCTTGATCTACTATTTTAAACCCCGACTTTTCCAAAACATCCAAAATTATTTTTACCGATTCCCCGCTCCAGCCATAGCTTCCAAAGGCCGCCGCTTTTTTACCAACAAATCTTAATCCCTTTATTTCTTCGAGAATCCCCGCAACAGAAGTGAGAACACCTTTGTTGATGGTAGGTGAACCGACAACGATTCCTTTAGACCTGAAAACGTCTGTAATTATATCACTTCTATCTGTTTTGGAAATATTGTAAAGTTTAATATTAACCGAACTGTCTGAAGATTTAATGCCTGTTGCGATATTCTCAGCCACCACTCGTGTTCCATTCCACATCGTGTCATAAAGTATGGTAATCTGATTTTCTTTGTAATCATTAGCCCATTCTAAATATTTATTCACTATCTGCACAGGATTGTCTCGCCATATGACACCATGGCTTGGACAAATGATTTCAACAGGCAGATTAAAAGACAAAACCTCTTTAATCTTTTTATCTACAAGCTTACTGAACGGGGTCAATATGTTCGCATAATATTTAATACATTCCGTCATCAGCTCAAACTGATCAACCAGATCGTTAAACATGTGTTCAGAAGCATAATGCTGACCAAACGCGTCATTACTGAACAAGATATTGTCTTCCGTAAGATAACAGAACATGCTGTCAGGCCAGTGGAGCATCGGTGCTTCAATAAAGATCAGTTCCTTTTCACCCAAACTCAGCCGATCTCCGGTTTTGACGATCTTGAAATTCCAGTCCTTGTGATAATGTCCTTTTAATGACTTGACGCCGTTTTTGGTACAATATATCGGTGTTTCAGGAATATGACGCATCAGCTCCGGCAATGCACCGCTATGATCGCTTTCCGCATGATTTGCGATAACATAATCAATTTTGGACAGGTCAATCTCATTGGTAAGGTTTTCCAAAAACTCTTTTGAAAAAGGCATCCATACCGTATCAATTAATGCGACTTTTTCTTCTTTGATTAAATAAGAATTGTATGTTGAACCCCTGTGCGTTGAATATTCATTCCCATGGAATTTTCTTAACTCCCAATCAATCTTGCCAATCCAGGTTACATTATTTTTCACATTAACTCGATTCACCTTGTCCCTCCTCTACAAAATTATTTTTAAGACCTGATCGTGGTTAATAACATTTTGAACTGTCTGACAGCTTTTAAGGCTAAAAATACATCAACCAGTATCTGAGTAATGTGGATAAAGCTTGAGGTTGCTCAAACATTATATAATGTCCGGCATCATCAATCATAGCGATTTTAGCATTCTTAATTGATTTAGTAATATGTTCATGTTCTTCAACTGAAAATATAGGATCATTTTTAGCAGCTATTACTAAAGTGGGGCACTTAATTTTATTTAGAAATTTCTCACTGTTAAAATCATCTAAGTACGATTCCAAATGATTTATAAATACTTGCTCATTAACAAAATCCATACCTTCTTTTACAAGTCTGATAAATTCATCTTTACCGGAATCCAGATTTGTTGAAACATAATCAAGATATTCTTGTTTAAACTCGTCAAAATGACCGTTTTTTATACGTTCTAAAATCTTATATTGCTCTTTTTCAACTTCATGCAAATGTCTTGCCCATGTTCCAATTAAAGCCAGTTTTGTAACCCTTTCAGGATGCTCCGCGGCTACTTTAAAACATGCCCATCCTCCCATAGATGCACCGGCAAGTGCGAATTTACCTTCAGAACAATTTAAAACAGCCTCCACCCATTCCTCTCGACTATTACAATTGCTAACATCCGGCACAACAATATCTGCAATATCCGAAAGATGTTTTATTTGAAACTTCCAAAGATATTCATTTCCGGCTATACCAGGGACCAGGACCAACTTCTGTTTCATTTTAGCCTCCTGTTTTTTTGTGGCTGGACATGTCTTCAATAATGCCGAACAAACGGGATGCTTTATGATTTTCGTCCATTATCAACCACGCTTGTATGCGGATTGGAAATACTGTTCCGTCTTTTCTAATATATTCCTTTTCATACACGCCTGAGTACCCCGTCTTCATAACTTTCCTAAAAAGGTCATTTTCCATTGCGTGCCATTTTGAAGGTGTGAGTTCCTGATAAGTAACGGACTTAATTTCTTCAGATGTATATCCCAGCATTTTAAGATAATTACTATTGGCTTCAATAGTAATGCCATCTAAAGAATTGATAACTATACCTTGGTCTTTGTATTTTTCCAGTTCATCAAGAAGAATGTTGTAACTATCAACATTCATTAATAAGCCATGCCCCAATTCCTTGATTTCTTTAAGAAGTTTTTGAGAGGATTCAATGCTCAAATTACTATGGTTGATCTCTTTGATTTGGTTTATTGAGCAGGATTGTATTAAGAAGGGCACAGCAAAAACCAGCAGGTAAACAGCGATTGAAATTTTAAAATTTTTCATTGCAAAATCTCCTGTTTTAATTCTTCCTATTTCTTAGTGTGTTTGCGAAAATATTCTTTTATTTTGCGGGACCAATGCGCTGTTTTTTCTATAAATAACAAAAAAGTACGCCACCCAAAGAGAAGACCGGCTATAAGCGGTGGGGTTAAACGATTCCACCATTCTTTCCACTTAGCGAAATGATACCATGACATTTTAAGACGATCGAAGCCTGACGACAGGATTTTTGTACCCCCTTCTTTTTTGTGTTCCTGACTTTCTAAAAGCGGGATATTGTCTGTTATACAAGTGTTGACGTCGTCCGACTTCAAAATAGCTGAACGTAATTTTTTGGGTTCTTGTTCCTGCCGGCAACTCCGTAGAACTCCTCTGTGACTCCACGCAAAAGTTTTATCCCATTGCGGCAGTAATTTCAGCCTGCTGAACCATTCTTTTTTATTTTGGCTTTCAAATAGGTCATATTCCTTAGACCCGATAAAAAGAATGCCTGATTCGGTAAAGCATCGTCCGCCAACGATTTTGTTCAATCCTTCATAAATTTGCCATGAAACACTGCTGTTTTTCTCAACTATAATTTTATATCGACCCAATCGGAATATACCCGGTTCATGGATATTGACAGGTCCTATACTAATTTTATCTTCGTTGATCTGCCGGTATTTAAAATAATTTGAAAGTCTTTGTCCTGTGTTAACATCCCGCAAAACGGAAATTAAACAATAATAACGGGTCTTATTCCAGACCGGCAATTTCATCAATTGTTCATGAAACTCTAATTTCAAATAACCAGCCTCTTCATGATTCCAAGACCCAATTACAAGAATATCGCCAAGAATAAAACAACTCCCACTTCGTTGTGCGCCCAGACCTGTATTTATCTCCCAGGTGAACAAGAACCTGTCATGTTCTGTGAGGATATATTTGTCTAATCTGTATTTGTTTTTCTTCATTCACATAACAACGTAGAATTGAGCTGCGCCGGGCAGATGTCCGGAAAGCTCAAATTATTCGGACAGCCCTTTTATATGCATTCATTCTTATTTAGCATACAGGAATCATCATTTTTTCTTTCAATCTGTATCGTAGAGTGTTCTATGCTGAAACGATCATGTAATCCTTGCTGGAGTTTAGACAGAAAATCATTTTTCAAGGGATCGTCAACTATAATCAAATGGACGGACAGAGCAACTTCCGTTGTACTCATAGGCCAAACATGCAGATCATGTATCTGAGAAACGTTTTCAAGGCCGGTTAAGTATCTTTTTATCTCAGCAATATCAATGCCTTCGGGAACAGAATCAATGGCAAGATTCATCGAATCACGAAGCAAAGACCATGTGCTAAAAAGGATAACGGCTACGATAAGAAGACTGATTAGAGGATCAATAAACAACCAGCCTGTGACCATGATGATTATGCCCGCCACAACGACACCGAGTGAAATACCGGCATCGGCGGCCATATGGAGGAACGCACCTCTGATATTCAAATCAGCTTTCTGACCGGATACAAAAAGCAAGGCTGTGATTGTATTAATAACAACGCCAATGGCAGCAACCACGATAACGGTCATTCCATCAACCGGTTTTGGATCAAAGAATCGGCCAATGGTTTCCCATGTAATGCCGCCAAGCGCAACAAGCAGCAATATTGCGCTGGCTAAAGAAGCCATTACCGTTACCTTGCGGAAACCATACGTTCTTTTCTCTGTTGCGGCTTTCGTAGCCAGCAAACCAGCACCCCAGGCTATCAACAGGCTTAGCACATCGCTTAAGTTGTGTCCAGCGTCTGCTATCAGCGCCAAAGATCCTGCCGCAACTCCATAGCCTGCTTCAATGGCAACAAAAACGACATTAAGCATAACGCCAATACCAAAGGCGCGATTGTAATTGCCTATTTGATGGTTGTGATCATGAGACATATTTATGCTTGATAAGGCTCGTGCCCGTCACCAGCAGGGAAGGTAAACGGTCTTTTGCAAAAGGGGATTAAACACAAAACTTGATAAAAACTTCAAACCGCACGGCCCTGCCTATCTGAGTGCGTGGCGTTGTTCCGCTATTCTATGTTCAATATATTTTTAGCTTCTTTCAAGCTAACTGAAGGAGCATTTTGTTCTTCTTTTTTTGCGTCACGCAGAATACGAAGGTCATCATAACATGCGAGCTCTTCCTGTAATTTCAAAAAGTCTTCATATGGAAGAATCGCGAATTCCTTTTTGCCATTTTTTTCAAGTATTTGTGGGTTTATTAAATTCATGATGGCTCTCCTTTATTTATAGGCATCTTTACGATGACGAATCCGATAAATGATTAAATTTTCTTCCTCTATTTCAAAAAGGATTCTGTGATCGCCGACTCTTAGTCGATACTCTGGACTAAAATTTGTTAAACGTTTTACATCTCCCTTTAGCCCACCCGACATCTTTTCAATCTGCTCAAAAATATGTGTCAGTTGAGACTTGGAGATTTTTCTGCAATCTTTCAAAGCCCTTGGTTTGAACCGCAAAAGCGAGCGCATTCCCCGCTGCTTGCGGCGGGGAGCTTCAATTGATTTGTGTACGCCCGGCATGGGCGTGAACTTGTGGGGTGAAAGTCCCCTATACGTGATCTTGTTAATATTTTGATATATTAACAAAAGTATTAGCTGAAGGCAAGGGCGGAATCATGAGGTTCAGTCTGAAGGCGAGCGAAACGGAAGGCTCGCCGCAGGCGAAAGTGAGTGAAGCGAAACAAGGTAAAAGGAATAAACAAAAAGTCTGTAATCAATTATGATTACAGACTTTGCTTTATTTTGGTGCCGAAGGGGAGACTCGAACTCCCACAGGCATACACCTACTAGGCCCTGAACCTAGCGCGTCTACCAGTTCCGCCACTTCGGCACAAACAAACCCTTGCAAAATTAAAAGGGTTGATTTTTTAATAAAAAAAAATTAACTAAATCCTTTTTTGTTTATTGTCAAGATTTATTGACATTTATTGACTGTTCTCTCTATAATCTCTATGCACTTTGTATTAAAAATGAAAGGCTGGAAAAAATTAAAATGCAAGTCATTGAACATCTTGAAAAGATTGACCATCCATACAAAAACGCTGTTATTACCATCGGAAATTTTGATGGTGTGCATATAGGGCACCAGGCCCTTTTCCAAAAGGTGATTGAAAAGGCCAAAGAGCTTGACGGCACGTCTGTTGCCATGACCTTTGAACCTCATCCGATCAGGGTGTTAAAACAAAACAACCATCCACCCCTTATAACCCTGTATGAACAAAAAGCAGAGCTTATCGCAAAGACCGGAATTGATGTTCTTATTTGCATACCCTTTACACGTGAATTCGCTTCGATATCGGCGAAGGAATTTATAGAGGAAATTCTGGTTGATCGTATCGGCATGAAAGCCGTTGTTGTTGGAGAAGATTATACCTTTGGTAAAAACCGTGAAGGCAACCTTGATTTTCTTAAAACATACGGAAAAAAAATCGGTTTTGAAGTAATTGTTTTAAGTGGCATTCAAACATCAAAGAATCCGGAAGATAAAATCAGCAGCACCAGGGTACGCGAACTGATTTCAGAAGGGAAAGTTGCTGAATCCCAAAAACTTTTAGGAAGGCATTACCAGATAAGGGGCACGGTTATGACCGGGCGAGACAGAGGGGGAAGGCTCCTCGGTTTTCCTACCGCCAACATAAAGCTTTATGATGAGCTCAGCCCTAAAACCGGTGTCTATGCGGTTATTGTTGAATGCAAAGGGAATAAATATAAAGGGGTTGCCAATATCGGATACAGCCCGACTTTTGATGACAACGTTTTTACGGTTGAGGCTCATATCCTCGACTTTAATGATGATATATACGGGCAGAAAATCCGCGTAAATTTTATAAAACGGCTCAGAGATGAAAAAAAGTTTTTAAATATTTCAGAATTATCAGAGCAGATCAAAAAAGACATCGACAAAGCTCGCGACATCCTTTCCTGACAACCCTTAGATTATGCGTATAAAAAAAAACATAATCGTTTCTCTGGCTCTTGGAATATTATTGTCAGGGTTAGCCCTTTATCTGTCGTTTAGAAAGGTTCCATTTGCCGATCTTGCGGCTTATCTGACAACAATAAATTATTTTTGGATATTACCATCTGTATTTATCGCCATAATTAGTTTTGTTATAAGAACCATTAGGTGGCGGTTTATCCTTGAGGCGGCTCACACAGTAAGCTTTTGGCAGGCATTTCATCCAATGATGATTGCATTTATGTTAAACTGCATCCTTCCCGGCAGGATCGGCGAGTTGGCAAGGCCGGCAATTCTGCAGAAAAAGGATAATATTCCATTTTCTACAGGCCTTGCAACGGTTGCTGTAGAAAGGTTGTTTGACATAATTCTTCTGATACTGCTTTCAATAACCGTGTTTGCGTCTGTTCATATAGATCCGGCGCTTGATATTTCTTTTGGCAAGTATCATCTAAACAGAGAAACACTGTTAGCTGTCGGCGCAGGCATGTTTAAGCTGAGCGCGGTCTTGATTGCCGGAGTAATAATGATCAGCTTTTCTGCTACCCGAAAGATTGTAAAAAGATTGATCATGGCATTGCCGGCTGTATTTTTTTTTATGGGCAGCGATTTTAAAAACCGGATGCAGGAAAAAATTTGCACGCCTCTTACAGGTTTTTTAGAAAATTTTGCTTTAGGTTTTGTTCTGATTAAGAATCCAAAAAAGGTGGGTATTTGCATTGCGCTGTCAATTATTATATGGAGCCTTGCAGCTTTATCATATTATGTAATGGCGCTTGGCTGCCCAGGCATACGCCTTTCATATTTTGAGATCATGGCGGTCATGATAATTATCTGTCTGTTTATCGCTCTTCCGTCCGTACCTGGTTACTGGGGGCTCTGGGAAGCAGGAGGAATGTTTGCCCTGTCTCTTTTCGGTATTTCAGCAAAAGAAGCCGTCGGCTTTACGCTTGTAAACCATGTAATTCAAATAGCCCCTGTAATAATTATCGGTTTGGTATCTGCAATGATAATGGGTGTTAATGTATGGCAGATATCTTCTTGTAATGAATGTGAAAAAGACAAGTAACTATCCGGCCACAGAAAAAAACTGTGAACCGTGAACCGACAACTGCGAACCGTTACCGAATTTATTATGGCGATACTTACTATACTGACATATCCGGATAAATTTCTCAGCCATCCTGTAAAATCCGTAGAAAATATCGACGGCACGATTCAGGACATGATTGAAGACATGTCTTCCACTATGTATGAAGCTCCCGGCGTTGGACTGGCTGCCATACAGGTGGGGATTGACCAAAGTATTATTGTTTACGACATTTCGCCAAGAGATGAAAAACGATCCCTGCATGTTCTTATAAATCCAAAAATTATTTCCAGCGAAGGAACCACTATCTCTGAAGACGAAGGATGCCTGAGCGTTCCTGATTACAGGAACGATGTAAAACGTTCAGTCTCTGTTCTGGTTGAAGGGTTTGACAGGAAAGAGAAGCCCTTGAGAATAGAGGCCCACGGGCTCCTTGCCGTTGTCTTGCAGCATGAAATTGATCATTTAAACGGTATCTTATTTATTGACCGGATAAGCAGTTTAAAAAGAGGTCTTTATAAAAAACGTATTAAGAAGATGTTAAAACAAAAATAATGGCGTTGTAAAAAATGACCAATTCAAAGACAGAGAAAAAAATTAAAATCATATTTATGGGCACGCCGGATTTTGCCGTACCCGCATTAACTGCACTTCACAACAATAAATATGACGTGATTTTAGTGGTAACCCAGCCTGACCGGCCAAAGGGAAGGGGCCGCAAGCCTGTTTCTTCTCCTGTTAAAGAGGCAGCCGTGCAACTTGGATATGATGTAATCCAGCCTGTATCGATTAAAACAGACGAGTTTGCAAACAATGTAATAAAATTAAAACCAGACATGTTTGTTGTGTCAGCCTTTGGCCATATCCTTCCAAAAAGGATTTTAGAACTGCCAAAAATCGGCGCATTAAATATACACGCTTCACTTCTTCCAAAATATAGGGGTGCAGCGCCAATCCAGTGGGCTGTCATAAACGGCGAAAAGGAGACCGGAGTTACCGCGATGCTTATGGATGAAGGTCTGGATACAGGAGACATCCTCTTTACATCAAAAACTCAAATTTCTCCTGATGACACATCAGCCACACTTCACAAACGTCTGGCCGATCTTGGCGCTGATCTTCTTGTAAAAACCCTAAAAGCCATAGAGGCCGATAACATAAACCCCATTCCTCAAGACCACACAATAGCCACCTATGCGCCGATGCTTACAAAAAAGGACGGCCATATAAACTGGGAAATGGCCGCGGAAAAACTTGAGGCTTTTATACGCGGAATGACGCCGTGGCCCGGAGCATTTACTTTTTACAACAACACACGTCTTAAGATATTCAGTTCAAAGCCCATTATTATGCCTGTTGATACTCCTCCCGGCACTGTATTAAGGGGGTTTCCCGATGAACTTCGCATTGCCACCGGAAAAGGGGTTCTGTCCATCCTGGAAATACAGGGGCAATCCGGAAAGCGCCTTTTGATTAAAGATTTTCTGCGCGGATTTAAACTGCCTGTTGGAACTGTCCTGAATTAATATGGATGATCCTCGCAAAACAGCGCTATTTGTCTTGAATTCTCTGGATAAAGGACGCCGTACTCTTGATACAATACTGGAAGATATTCAAAACAAAGAGACCGCTCTTTCAAAAAGAGATCAGGCCTTGTTTCATACGCTGGTTTACGGGGTTTTAAGATGGCGCGGCCGGCTTGACTGGATAATCGGTCTTTTTTCGAAGATCCGCATCGATAAGATAGAGCCCACGGTTATGAATATTCTTCGGCTTGGTCTTTTTCAAATTATTTATTTAAACAGGGTACCTGTTTCTGCCGCTGTTAATACATCTGTTGAAATTGCAAAGTCATTTGCATCTTCCCCTGCCGCCGGGTTTACAAATGCTCTCTTGCGCAAAGCCGCCGGAGAATATGAAAAAATCCCTTTCCCTGATCTTGATAAAAATCCTGTCTGCAGTCTTGCTGTTAGAAAGTCGTTTCCGGAGTGGCTGATAAAACGATGGCTGAATCAATTTGGACTAAAAGAGACAGAATCGCTTTGCGATGCAATAAATACAATTCCTCCAATTACTGTCCGCACAAACAGTCTCAGGACAACCCGTGATGATCTGGCTAAAAGGCTTGCACCTGATGTGCAGCAAATTGAAAATACAACTTACTCTCCTGACGGCATACGTTTTATTAAGCCGGATAGACCAATCCCTGAAATAAAAGCCTTTAAAGACGGCTGGTTCCAGGTGCAGGATGAAGCCGCGCAGCTTGTTGCCTGTCTGTTAAACCCCCGGCCGGGAGATACTGTTTTAGATGCATGCGCAGGTCTTGGGGGGAAAACAGGGCATATCGCACAGATGATGAAAAATACAGGCAGACTGTTGGCCATGGATAATCAGGCCGATAAACTGCAACGGCTTGAGTCTGAAATGAAAAGGCTTGGGATTTCAATTGTAACGACCTGCAATTATGATCTTACCATTCCGTTTGACAGGCAATTCTCATATATGGGTTTTTCCGGATTTGATTGTATTCTTTTAGACGCTCCATGTTCGGGTTTGGGTGTTTTAAGAAGAAACCCTGATGCGAAATGGTCAATATCAGCTAATAGATTCAATCGTTATAAAGCAAGGCAGATAAACTTTCTGAATAATTTAGCGCAACTTGTCAAGCCGTCAGGCACTCTGGTTTATGCAGTATGCAGCACGGAACCTGAGGAAAACGAAGAGGTCGTTAAAGGGTTTTTAAATAAAAACCCGGAGTTTGTTGTAAAGAATAAGCTTGAAGGTCTGCCTAAAAATGTATATTCTCTTATAAATAAAAACCAATATTTAAAAACCTGTCCGCATATAAATAATATGGATGGTTTTTTTGCGGTTTGCTTTAAACGGTTACCTGTTTTAGAAGGATTATCATGAAACGATTTAATGCTTTTGTGATTTTGATTGCGGTTCTTTTTTTCTTTGGATGCGCCGGAGGCAATGCTGTGAAGCAGAAACCCGACCATATTATATCAGGCATGAAAGAAATAAAGAAAGGAACCGCCTGGTATCAAAAAGGATGTTATAAGCGTTCTCTGGAACACTTTTTCAGGGCGCATGAACTTTTTACCGCATCCGACCAGTTAGACGGAGTTGCCATGAGCATGAACAATATCGGCAATATTTACAGAATCATGGAAGACATTGACAGCTCCCTGCTCTTTTTTGAAGAATCCATCAGCATATATCAAGATATTAAGGATTACAGCGGGTTAGTACAGGCACTTTCGAATAAAGCAGCCGTGCTGATAGACAGCGACAAGCTTGAAGAAGCTGCCGGTGTGTTAAGGTCGGCTGAAGATATTGCACAAAAAAATTCTATTCCGGCTAATCACATATTAAACAAGTTTGGCATACTCTTTATCAAAAAAAAGGAATACAGCCGCGCCGAAGAGATATTGAACACAGCCCTCGCTAATACCGATTCTGCCAACCAGTCAGAATATGCAACAGTAAATTTTGCTCTGGGCACCCTGATGCGTGAAACAGGGCGCCATGAAAAAGCTGTTTATTTCTTTAATGTCGCGCTGGATACCGACCGCTTATCAGGCTTTCACAAAGGCATTGCCGATGATCTCAGCGCTATCGGGGATATCAATTTCAGCCAGGGCAAATACGAACCAGCGGCAAATTATTTTAAGCGGAGTATAAAGATTTATGCTCTTATCGAAAACAGAAACAAAGTGTCTGAAATCATGGACCGGCTTGTAAAGGCTGCTGAAAAAGCCGGCCTGGATATCAGCATTACAAAGCATTTTGTAAAAAACTGGCTTGAAGGAAAAGCTTTTGAAAGCCCATGTAATTAATAGCGATATACATCTCCTTTCCTTTGAAGACAAAGAGATCATACTTTTAGGCACTGCGCATGTTTCTAAAGAAAGCGCAAAGCTTGTAGCCTCTGTTATCGAGGAGGAAAAACCTGATACGGTCTGCATCGAACTTTGCGAACCAAGATACCAGTCTATACGGCAAAAGAACAGATGGCAAAATACGGATATTATCAAGGTTATTAAGGAGAAAAAAGCTTTTCTCCTTCTTTCCAACCTGCTTATGGCATCATTTCAAAAAAGGATAGCTCAAAAACTCGATGTTAAACCAGGTGCGGAAATGATAGCGGCCATTGAAACAGCGGAAAAGGTTGGAGCAAGGGTACATCTTGCGGACAGAGATATCCGTATTACACTGTCAAGAACCTGGCGTGTTATGTCTCTTTGGGACAAGTTGAAAATACTGGTTCAAGTTATTTTATCTGCAGGAGAAATTGATGAAATTTCCGAAAAAGATATTGAAAAAATGAAACAGGAGGACATGCTGGAAACTCTTCTCGCAGATGTTAAAAAATCGCTTCCTGCTTTAAGAGATATCCTGATTGATGAAAGGGACAGATATCTTGCTCATAAAATCAAAACAGCGCCTGGCAAAAGAATAGTGGCGGTTGTCGGCGCAGGTCATGTACCGGGCATAAAAAAATACTGGGAAGTAAATACAGATATTAACGCTCTTGAAAAGATCCCCCCAGTCGGCATGTTTATGCGCATTTTTAAATGGATTTTGCCCTTATCTATACTGGCTCTCTTTATTTTAGGCTTTTTCTACGGCGGCTCTAAGGCAGGCACTGAGATGATAATCTGGTGGATAGCGGCAAACGGGCTGCTGGCAGGACTTGGAGCAACAATCGCTTTTGCCCATCCATTGACAATCCTATCTTCGATCCTGGCAGCGCCTTTAACATCCTTAAATCCAATGATAGCCGCGGGATGGGTTTCAGGTCTGGTTGAGGCTTTTTCAAGAAAGCCAAAGGTCAAAGATTTTGAAAACCTGTCAGAAGACATCCTTACCATAAGAGGCTTCCGGCGAAACAAGGTAACCAAGATTCTTCTGGTTGTAGTGTTGACAAATTTAGGCAGTGCAATAGGCACCTTTGTCGCTATACCGCTGATGTTAAAAGTATTGTAGAAACTATTTCAATACCCCCATCTAATGCCCAATGGCTGTATTTCGCTCCGGCTTAAAATGCTCACAACCCTTAAACTGCAAATGTAAAGGGCGTCCCGAAAGTTTCGTCCCGAAAGTTTCCCATTTTTACTTGACCAGATCATTCCTCACCTCTTTTTCTGTGGCTAACCAACAAACCTCGCAGTTAGCGCAGTTTGCCTTTTATTGATAGGTGTTTAATGATGAAGCATGATCCAATGGTCAAATTGGAGATACCGTCATGCTTCATCATTATATCAACCAGTTCCTGGGATATTGTCAACTGG
>JAUSPN010000071.1 GCA_030656555.1 Candidatus Desulfaltia sp.
AAGGCCGCTGCCGCATATCCCTTTTGGCCGGACATTTCCTATGGTTATATTCATCGGCTCAAACGTAAGAGGGTCTATAGAAAAATCTTCAATCGCCCCATTTACAGCGCGCATTCCGAATTTTATGCCGCCCCCTTCAAATGCCGGACCTGCAGAGCATGCAGCGCATGCAAGCCACTCTTTGTTGCCGATTACAATTTCAGCATTTGTGCCGATATCCATATACAGGGTAAGCTCTTCAGAGCGATACAACCCTGACGCCATTATACCGGCGACAATATCGCCTCCCACATAACTTGATATCTCAGGATATATCAATGTTGTAACATGCTCACCCAATGCCATGCCCAGATCAAGGGCCTTGATCGGCGGATACAACGCTGAAGCCGGCACATACGGCGAACGTCTGATGTATTTTGGGTCAACCTTCAGCATAAGCTGGGTCATCGTTGTGTTGCCCGCCAATGTAACTAATAAAATCTGTTCAGGGTCAATTCCGGTATCATTAATTATCCTGCACAGAATATCGTTGATGGTTTCTAAACTAACCTCACGAAGCTTTTCAAGCCCTCCTGGTTTTTCCGCATATATCAGCCTGGTGATTACATCTTCTCCAAAACCTATCTGTTTGTTAAAATCACCGTAATCAGCCATAATTTTGCCTGTATTTAGATCTATCAGCCGGACATAGATGGTTGTAGTGCCTACATCCATGGCAAGTCCATAGCTTTCCCCGCTCGTATCACCGGGCTGGACATTGACGATATGAGTCTTTCTGCCGGCTTGGACCGGGCGGGCAAGAGTAACGGTTATTTTAAAATTATTTTTTCTGAAAACACCAGGTATCTTACGGATAACCGGTAGATCAACGACAAGACGACGCTCGTTGAAATTCAGTTTCAGGTAATTAACAAGTCTTGTAACGTCAGGCAGGTTATCTTTTACAGAAGGCTCAGGTAGTTTAATATATATTTTTTCAACAGGGGGCAGGAAACAGCTGTTTTGCTTTAACTGTTCAAAATCCGTTTCCTTGATACGGGCAGCCAGCCTGGGAGTGCTTTGCATGTTAAGCATGCTTGCATCAACATCCGATTCTACAGGTATACGTACAACTATGTCGCTTTTTACGTTGCTCAAACATGCCTGCCGGTATCCGGCCGCGCATTCTTCTTGGCTTAACTTTTCCGTTATTCCTCCATCAACATCTCCCTGCTCGATGATAACACGGCACTTGCCGCATACACCTTCCCCTCCGCACGATGCATTAATATGAACCCCTGCATCCATGGCGGCACGGATAAGATTTTCTCCATCTCTTACGGTTATCCTTTTATTATGAGGCAAAAATAAAATTGTGTGTCTGATCATGTCTTGCTCCATTTTACTCCCCTATTTTAATAGTATAGGAAATCCCATTTTTTGCCTAATGAATTCAGCACTATAAGACAAATATATCGCTGAACAGGAAAGTGCCTAAAGTGAGCTAAAGTGCCTAAAATGCCTAAAGTTATGGTACGTCTTCGGCGTGCTAATTGATAACCCACTTGCCGGCCGGCTATCCTGCAGGAGCTACAGGATGTTGTCACTCCACTACTTTAGACACTCATAACTTTAAAATCCGTTGCACCGAAGGTGCATTCCTTAACTTTAGGCACTTTAGCTCACTTTAATATACTTTAGGCACTTATGTCCGCACCGAAGGTGTGCTAATTTAATTCATCGAATCTGCAGTTAAGTGAAAGAACATCGCCGTCAAAAAAGGTTGTAGTTTTGTAAGGCAGGCTTTTAAACAGCCTGATCATCGCCTGGTTTTGCGGCGAAGTATAAGCTATAAAGCCGGCAATTCCGTTTTCACGCGCAGCTTCGGAAAGTTTTCGCATCAGGATTCTTCCGATCCCTTTTTCCTGATATTTTCTGTTTACGGAAAATGCGACCTCTGCCACGTTTTTTGACTCGTCAAGCAAATATTCTCCTACTGCAACAACACTTTCAAAACCGAATTCCCCGATAAGTGCGATAATGGTAAGGTCTTTAATATAATCTATCTGTGACATGCCTTCAGCCTCTTCACGCACAAAGCTTTTCTTCTCGTGAAAAAATCTTGAAATAATATCGCTCTTTTCCTGGTTGTAAAAGTGCTCCTGCAACCTTCTTTCATCAACCGGTTTTGCAGGCCTGATGGTTACTGGTTTGCCTTCGATTTCAATTGTTTCTTCAAGATCAAGGGGATAAACGCCGTGAATGGATTTCTTAAGCTTGCGTTCAGCGTCTAACAGGCCCATCTGTTTGGCCTCAAAAAACAACTCATCACGAAAATCAGGATGGGCAATGCTGATCATAGCCATAGCCCTTTCTTGGAGGCTTTTGCCAAACAGGTTAACAACACCATACTCGGTAGCAACGTATTGAACATCACTCCTGGGAACTACCACAGCCATATCGTTTAATCTGGGAACTATCCTGCTATTCTTGCCGTGCCTGGATGTCGCAGTAAGCATAAGAATTGATTTGCCCCCTTTAGATTGAGCTGTTCCTCTTATAAAATCGAGCATACCTGAAACACCTGAAAAATAATCATAAGAAATACTATCGGCGGCGACCTGTCCGGTAAGATCTATTGCCGTTGCCATGTTCATGGAAACCATTCTGTGATGGCGGGAAATAACGCGCGGGTCATTTACATAATCTGAAGGATGAAATTCGATGGCGGGATTATCATCTAAAAACTCGTATAGATAACTTGTTCCTATTGCGCTGCTTGCCACCAGCTTTCCCACATTGAACCCCTTTTTCCGGTTTGTTATAACCCCCATTGATACAAGGTCCATTATGCCGTTGGTTAGATATTGAGTATGGACTCCAAGATCGTTTTTATCAGACAGGGCTAAAAGGATTGCCTGTGGCGTGGCGCCAATTCCGATCTCAATTGTTGAGCCGTCGTCAATAAACCGGGCTATATGCCTGCCGATAAAATTTGCAGACTCAAATTCTTTAGCTTCATGAATTGTAAGAAGATCCTCTTCATATTCGACAACCACATCTACATCATTAACATGTATAAAGCTTCGGCCAAGCACCCTTGGCATTTTGTAGTTTACCTGGGCGATCACAAGATCGGCGGACATGGCTGCAGCCATTGTTATATCTACGGAAATACCAAGACTCATCCATCCAAAATCATCAGGCGGAGACACCTGAATAAGAGCTACATCTATGGGAAGCTGTCTGTTCTTAAACAAAGACGGCACAGCGGAAAGATTTATTGGGGTAATAAATTGCATATTTCCTGCAAAACTACTAATAGCTGCAGACCCTGAATAAAAAGATCTGATATTCATGCTCCGGCAATTTGATTTGCATGCAATCAGGCTTAAAGGGGTGCTTTCCAGGGTCATAAGGCGAACTATTTCAAGGTCTGCAAAGCATGCCGACGCTTCACTAAGCTCCCTGATTAGATGCTGTGGCTCTCCGCATGATGATCCGATAAAAACCCTTTTCCCTGGCCTGATTAATTTTACTGCCTCCTGACCGGTTCTTTTGATGTCAACATAATGATCTGCCCAATAGATTGTTTTAGCCATAACTATCCTCTGTTAAGTGTTAAGTGTTAAGTGTTAGGTGTTAAGATATTGATAAAACATAAAATTATTTTAACCTGGCACCTAATCTCTGGCCCCTGATAAATCTGACTTTTTATGAATGCATCATTTTTGACAAATTCGTAAAAAGTCGAATGTATTATTTTTATATAGACACAATTTAACTTATTAAGTAATAATTATCAAGTTAAACTGCATTACTAAAGTTTTACACCCTTTTTATTTATCAAAGCTTTTAAACGGCAAGGGCAAAAATAAATTTTTAAATCAAAATAATAGCCGTTCACGGTTCACAGTTCACGGTTCACAGTTTTTTTAATAAATGTTGTAATGATTGAAGCATGTTTGATATTGATCTTAAGGCATTCTTCATTTGCCAGTTTAGACTTTTTTCAATGAATTGTGTTTTGATCAACCGTTAACTGTAAACTGTGAACAGTGAACTGTTACCAATAAGAATATTATGCAACTTTCGGTCGAACAAAAAGAGGCTGTTGAATATATCGGTTCTCCGTCTTTGGTTGTAGCAGGCGCAGGCTCAGGGAAAACACGGACATTGACCGCCAAAATCTCTCATCTTATATCAAGCGGCTATGATCCTGAGCGTATTCTTGCGATTACGTTTACGAATAAGGCTGCAGACGAGATGAAAAGCCGTCTTGTTCGTATGACAAAAATATCGTCAGAACGTTTCCCGTGGGTTCGAACATTTCACTCTGCATGTTTTAAAATTTTAAAGAAACATTGCTCCCTGCTTGGGTATAATACTCCTCTCCAGATCTACGCAGGATACCAGCAGCAAAAAACAATCAAGGATATTATTGTCGGAAAGTTGAATTTTGACAAAAAGTATGTCCAACCTGTTTTAGCTCAGATTTCCAGTGCAAAAAACTCCGGCAATCCCTTTGAATATCTTGACCAAAAGCTCCACTCTTTCCGTATTAGATTGCTTGATGTTTTTAATCTTTACGAAAAGGAACTTAAATCAAATAATGCTGTTGATTTTGATAATATTTTGATTTTGACACGCAATCTTCTTCGGGATCACAAAGATGTGCGCAAACGGTACCAAAAGCTTTTCCAGTTTATTCTTGTGGATGAATATCAGGACACCAATAATCTTCAGGAGGATCTTACGGGGCTGTTGCTTAGAAACGGCAACCTCTTCTGCGTAGGTGATGACTGGCAGGCAATTTATTCATTTAGAGGAAGCAACATGGACCATTTCCTGTCGTTTCCTGAAAAGTACAAAGAGGCAAGGGTTTTCAAGCTGGAACAGAACTATCGTTCTGCGGACGAGATCGTTCGGACGGCAAATGATCTGATTGGATACAATGACTACAAGATGGAAAAAAGGTGCTTTTCTGACAAGCGTGGTGGATTGGTTGAGATTTATGATTTTTTTGATGAAAAAAAAGAGGCTTATTGGGTTGCCGGAAAGATTAAAGCGCTTTGCGAAATGGATCTTGTTTACAGTAAAATGGCTGTTTTGTACCGGACTAAATTTTGTTCCCTTTCCTTTGAACAGGCATTTAGAGCTCTTGGAATTCCGTACCGGATGTTAGGTGGAAAGGGGTTTTTTGAACGTAAGGAGGTCATGGATATAAACTGCTATCTTACTGCAGCGGTTTTTGAAAAAGATGATGCATCCTTTGAGCGGATTGTAAATATTCCCAAACGGGGGATCGGTCCGGCGGCTGTCAATAAGATTGCTCAGATAAAAACAGGCAAGATGAGCCTTCAGGACGCTGCGCGCAAGGCTCTTAGTGAAAAGATTCTGGCTTCCGGAATATATAATTCTCTTAACCAGGTGATCGGCTTGCTTGACAGGATTAAAGGCATGAAACCTGATGATGCGATTAGAGAGGTTTTGGCTGCTGTAAACTATATGGATTATATTAAAGAGTATTCCAAGGCTGGTTCAATGGATTATACGTCAAGGGAGGAAAACATTGAACAGCTTGTTTATTCAGCTTCCCAAAAAGATACAATTGTAGAATACCTTGAAGAAGCTGCCCTGATTAAGGAGGACAAAGAAGATGAAAAAGACAAAAAAAGCGGAGTAATTCTGTCAACTATACATGCTTCCAAGGGGTTGGAGTACAGGGCGGTCTTTGTGGTTGCATGTGAAGAACAGCTTTTTCCTCACTGGAGGTCCATGGATTCAGAAATGGGTCTTTATGAGGAACGCAGACTTATGTATGTTGCCATGACAAGGGCCGAGCATTTTTTATTTTTGACCCACGCGAATTACAGAAAGGGTAAATACAATAAAAAAAGCCGGTTTTTAGATGAAATTAATGATTCATTGTAGCAGTTCACGGCTTGAACCGCAAAAGCGAGCGCATTCCCAGCTGCTTGCGGCGGGGAGCTTCAACGTTTTGTGGACACTTACATTTATTGAAAAAACCGTGAACTGTGAACCGACAACCGTGAACTGTTATAATTAGGAGAAATCTGCAATGGTAGAATTTGCATATCAGGAAATGTTTCCCTTGAAAGATGATTCCACGCCTTATCGTTTAATAACAACAGACTATATTGGCCTAAAATCCTTTTTGGATACCGAAATAGTGAAAATTGCCCCTGAAGGGCTTACTTTCCTTGCCGAACAGGCATTCAAAGATGTATCCCACCTGCTCAGGCCGTCTCATCTTAAGCAATTGGCAGTAATTGTTGACGATCCTCAAGCTTCTAAAAACGACAGATATGTTGCCCTTGAGATGTTAAGAAATGCGGTTATTTCCGCACAAGGGGTGTTCCCTATGTGCCAGGATACCGGAACCGCTGTTGTTATAGGCAAAAAAGGGCAAAAGATTTGGACCGGTTTTTCTGATAAGGAGGCTATTTCAAAGGGGATATTTAATGCCTATACAAAAAACAATCTGCGTTATTCACAGTTAGCTCCATTAACCATGTTTGATGAAATAAATACAGGTTGCAATCTTCCTGCCCAGATAGAACTATATGCTGCGAAAGGGGATGAATATAATTTTCTTTTCATTGCAAAGGGAGGTGGATCTGCAAATAAAACCTTCTTTTATCAGGAAACAAAGGCGATATTGACCCCTGAGAAGCTGGTCGGCTTTATAAAAAGTAAAATGAAATCCCTTGGAACCGCTGCATGCCCTCCTTATCATCTTGCGTTTGTTGTCGGAGGAACCTCTGCTGAAGCAAACCTCAAGACAGTTAAACTGGCCTCGGCTGGATATCTGGATACCCTCCCTGAAAAAGGGAATAAGTTGGGACATGCTTTTAGGGACATGAAACTTGAAGCACAATTGCTGAAGATATCACGCGAACTTGGAATAGGCGCACAATTCGGAGGAAAATATTTCTGCCACGACATAAGAGTCGTGCGACTTCCACGGCACGGAGCATCCTGCCCCATAGGCATCGGTGTAAGCTGCAGCGCTCACAGGAACATCAAGGCAAAAATTACGCGTGACGGTATTTTTCTGGAAAAGCTTGAAGCCGATCCCGCAAACTATCTGCCGTCTCCGCAAATAGACGAAGATGATGCCGTGCGAATAGACCTGAATAAGCCCATAGATGAGATCAGGACAATTTTGAGCAAATACCCGGTAGCAACCCCTCTTTTGTTAGACGGTAAAATTGTTGTGGCAAGAGACATAGCTCATGCCAGGCTAAAAGAGCGGTTAGACAGAGGTGAGGGTCTTCCGCGCTATTTTAAAGACCACATCATATATTATGCGGGTCCGGCAAAAACTCCGACCGGATATCCTTCCGGTTCCTTTGGCCCTACGACTGCCGGGCGCATGGACCCTTACGTGCCTGTTTTCCAGAAACACGGGGGCTCCATGATAATGCTTGCCAAAGGAAACCGTTCCGGAGAGGTTGTGGATTCGTGTAAAAAATACGGCGGTTTTTACCTTGGCTCCATTGGAGGGCCTGCCGCACGGCTTGGCAAAGATTGTATCACAAACATTGAAACCATTGCCTTCCCTGAACTTGGCATGGAATCAATATTTTTGATTACAGTAAAGGATTTCCCTGCATTTATTATTATTGATGATAAAGGCAATGATTTTTTTGAAAATCTTCTGGCTTAAATTTTATCTGTTCGCTAAATCATATTCATTGTTTGATATATATTTTTTTCTTTACATATAATTCAATATAACGCATTAATACATCTTTTGGGGAACTTAAATAATGAAAAAGAGGAGCTAAGCTTTATGGCAAAGAAAATGAAAACAATTGACGGAAACACAGCAGCCGCACATGTGGCATATGCCATGAGTGATACTGCCGCCATTTATCCGATTACACCTTCATCCAGCATGGGCGAAATGTGTGATGAGTGGGCAGCCGGTGGCCTTAAGAATATATTCGGGCAGACAATGATAGTCCGTGAGCTCCAGTCAGAAGCCGGAGCTGCGGCCACTGTTCACGGATCCCTTGCATCCGGCGCTCTTACAACAACCTTTACAGCCTCGCAGGGTCTTCTTTTGATGATTCCCAACATGTATAAGATTGTGGGAGAGCTGCTGCCGGCTGTTTTTCATGTTACGGCCAGAGCCATTGCCGGGCATGCTCTCTCTATTTTTGGAGATCATCAGGATGTCATGGCTGTTCGGCAGACAGGTTTTGCTCTTTTGTCTTCAACCTCTGTTCAGGAAGCCATGGATATGGCGCTCGTGGCACACCTCTCCGCAATTGAAGCGAGTGTTCCTTTTATCCATTTCTTTGACGGGTTCCGCACTTCCCATGAGATTCAGAAGGTCGAGATGATCGACTATGATGATATGGCCAGGCTGGTTAACCGGGATGCTGTTGACGCGTTTCGCGCAAGAGGCGCAAACCCGGAAAGGCCTGAACTCAGGGGCACTGCCCAGAACCCGGATATTTATTTTCAGGGGCTGGAAGCATCAAATTCCTATTACAATAAGGTTTCCGCCATTGTCAGTGATTACATGAAAAAGGTCTCAGGCCTGACCGGCCGAAAGTACAGGCTCTTTGATTATGTAGGCGATCCGGACGCAGACAGAATAATTGTTTCCATGGGTTCTTCCTGTGAAACCATTGAAGAGGTTGTCAATTACATGGTGAACAAAGGAGAACGGGTAGGTCTGGTCAAGGTCCGTCTGTATCGTCCTTTTTCAATTGAACATCTTTTTGCCGCCATACCTGCAACAGCCGACCGCATTACAGTTCTTGACAGGACAAAGGAAAGAGGGGCTGTCGGAGATCCTCTCTATCTGGATATATGTGCAGCTTATATGGAACGGGGTGAAATGCCGACCATCATCAACGGCCGGTATGGCATGGGGTCCAAAGAGTTTAATCCCAGCATGGTCAAGGCAGTCTTTGACAACATGAATTCAGCAGGCCCGAAGAATCATTTTACGGTAGGCATTACCGACGATGTTACTCATACATCTCTGGAAGTGGAAGAGGGGTTTGATGTGGCTCCGGAAGGGACCGTGCAATGCAAATTCTGGGGACTGGGTGCAGACGGCACAGTGGGCGCGAATAAAAGCGCAATCAAAATCATCGGTGACAATACCGACATGTATGTCCAGGCTTACTTTGCTTATGATTCCAAAAAATCGGGCGGGATCACCATGTCTCACCTGCGTTTTGGCAAGACTCCGATCAAGTCTACCTATCTGATTGATTCAGCCGATTACATTGCCTGCCATAAAGCCAATTATGTAAATATCTATCCGATACTTGAAGGTATCAAGACCGGTGGAATCTTTGTACTTAATTCCGACTGGACTCTGAAAGATCTGGAGAACAGACTTCCTGCTCATATGCGCCGGACTATTGCCCGGAAAAATCTTAAGTTTTATAATATTGATGCTGTAAAGATCGCTTCCGAGATAGGTCTTGGAGGCAGGATCAATATGATCATGCAGACTGTATTTTTCAAACTTGCCGATATCATTCCTGTGGAAGATGCTATCTCTTATCTCAAAGATCAAATCAAAAAGATGTTCGGCAAAAAAGGTGATAAGATTGTTAATATGAACTATGAAGCGGTGGATAAGGCACTCGATAATCTTGTTGAAATCAAATATCCAAAAGACTGGGCCAATGCCGTCGACACTGCAGGTGAAGTCAAAGAGGAGCCTGATTTTGTCAAAAACGTAATGCGTCCCATACTGGCTCAGGAGGGTGATAAAGTTCCGGTCAGCGCGTTTACGATGGATGGTATTTTCCCTGTGGCAGGTTCAAAGTATGAAAAACGAGGGGTGGCGATCGATGTTCCTGAATGGATAGCAGATAATTGCATACAGTGCAATCAGTGTTCAATGGTCTGCCCTCATGCGGCCATACGTCCGGTCCTCTTGACGGATGAAGAACTGGTCAATGCGCCTAAAAACTTTAAAACCAAAAAAGCTACAGGAAAAGAGCTTAAAGGTTATCATTTCCGTATGCAGGTAAATACTTTAGACTGTATGGGTTGCGGCAATTGTGCCAACATATGTCCTGCCAAGAAACCAGCTCTGGTTATGAAGCCGCTTGCCACTCAGACAGAGGTTCAGGTGCCAAACCATGAATTTAGCGTTGAGCTGCCGGTGAAAGATAATCTGGTTAACAGGAATACAATCAAGGGAAGCCAGTTTTGCCAGCCGTTGCTTGAATTTTCCGGAGCCTGCGCAGGATGCGGCGAAACTCCTTACGTAAAACTTCTTACACAGCTCTTCGGAGAGAGGATGATTATTGGAAATGCAACAGGCTGCAGCTCTATCTGGGGAGGAAGCGCTCCGGCTATTCCTTACTGTGTTAACAAAGATGGTTTTGGCCCTTCCTGGGGCAACTCCCTCTTTGAAGATCCCGCGGAATTTACCTATGGTATGTTTCTGGGCGCCATGCAGCAGCGAAGCAGGCTGGCTGGTTTAATTCAGGAGGCTCTAAATACGGATATTCCACAGGAGATAAAGGGCGTAATGTCCGGCTGGCTGGAGAACATGAAAGATGCCGGCGGATCCAGAAAGTACGGGGATCAGCTTAAAGAGCTTCTGGCAGGCTGCAAGGGCAATCCGCTTTTAAGTGAAATAGCCGGTATGTCCAGGCTGTTTACAAAAAAGTCATACTGGATTGTTGCAGGAGACGGCTCTGCTTATGATATTAGTTTTGGCGGCATTGATCATGTGATGGCTACAGGCGAAGACATAAATATCCTTGTGCTCGATACCGAAGTATATTCAAACACAGGCGGTCAGTCTTCCAAGGCTACTCCGACCGGCTCAGTTGCCAAGTTTGCAGCATCCGGCAAAAAAACATGCAAAAAGGATATGGGCCGCATGGCAATGACATACGGTTATGTATATGTGGCTAATGTTGCAATGGGAGCCAATAAACAGCAACTTGTTAAAGCTTTTACAGAGGCCGAAGGATATAACGGCCCATCCCTGATTATGGCTTATTCTCCCTGTATAAATCACGGAATCAAAAAAGGTATGGGCAGGAGCCAGGAAGAGGCAAAGCTGGCAGTTCAGTGCGGCTACTGGCCTTTGTATCGCTACAATCCTCTGTTAAAGGCCGAAGAGAAGAATCCATTTATACTTGATTCCAAAAAGCCTGATGGAAATCTCCAGGAATTTTTGTCAGGCGAAGTGCGTTATGCTTCTTTGCAAAAGACATTTCCGGAAGAGTCCAAAAGGTTGACCGTCCTTCTTGAAAAAGAGTATATGGAGCGATATGAAAACCTGAAACTAATAGCTGATCCAATGGCAATCTGCAAAAAGAAAAAGGATAAATAAGAAATTTTTTTGACAGGATTAACAGGATATTCAGGATTAAAACATTAAAACTCATTGCTTGTTTATCCTGTTATCCTGTCTGATTATTTTCAATAAATATAGTTAGTTCCACCCACATTAGTGTTGGTTTTTCGCCGTCCCAAGATCATTTATCATCTTGAGAAGCTGTTGGCTGCTTTTTGATATGATCCGGGCAAACTCCTTTTGCTTTTCATTCAGGGCTCCATAAAATTGGTTTTGAATAAGATCAGCCATACCGATAATGCTGGTTAATGGCGAGCGGAGATTGTGGGCTGTTTTAGCCGACAATAAAGAACCGGCAATACCGGTTTCTCCGGTTCTGTCAATGAGCTGTTTTATCCTCAGCATTACCTTAACCCGTGTTATCATCTCAAGGTTGTCAACAGGCTGCACTATATAATCATCCGCCCCCATTTCCAATCCTCTGATCCTGCTTTTCAGGTCAGAGGCTGTTGCGGTTAGAAAGATGATCGGGATATGCTTTGTCTGTTTGTCTTCTTTAAGGATAGTGCAAACCTCAAAGCCGTCCATTTTCGGCATGTGGATATCAAGAAGGATAACGTCGGGAGGCTCTTTTTTGACTATCTTCAAGCACTCTTCGCCGTTATGGGCTGATATTACCGTGCAGCCTATATATGACCTTAATGTTTCGCATATCATAAAAGAAAGATCTTTATTGTCTTCAACAACCAGGATTGTCGAGTTGCCGAGTTGCCGGGTAGTTGATTGGTCGAGTAGTTGATTGGTCGAGTTGTCGAGTGGTCGAGTCATGATTTACTTTCCTTTTGAGTTTTCAGGTAATTCATGTAGCCAGCCATTTTTTGATCATTCTCAGCAGGTCTTTCGGTATTACCGGTTTTGAAAGATAATCACTGCAACCCGCAGCAAGCGTCTTTTCCCTGTCTCCCTTCATGGCTCTGGCTGTGAGGCCGATTATCGGGATATCTTTCAGCTCTTCCATCTCCCTTATACGCTTTGTTGCGTTAAACCCGTCCATGACAGGCATCTGCATATCCATCAGGATCAGATCCGGCTTCTCTTTTACAGCTACGTCAACAGCCTCCTGCCCGTTCTTTGCAACATAGATTTTGTAACCCGCCGGCTTCAGAATCTCCTTGAAAAGAATCAGGCTGTCGCTATTGTCTTCGGCCATCAAAATCTTTGCCTGCCCTGTTTTCTCCGGCTTTTCCGGCTTTTTCTCTTTTTCCTCTGCGGGCTGACGACTGGTTGTTTTACCGGTGCCCGATCGGTATAATATCTTATTTATTTCAAAGAGAAGAGCGTTCTTGTCTATCTGCCCCTTTATAATTATTCCCTTTACATTTTCACCAAACTCTTTTTTTTCATCATTTGTAAGATCGGCGGCAGTAAGGATCATTACCGGCAGATCCTTTAAATCCTCTCTCTTTTGAAGCTCTTCAAGAACCTTAAAACCGTCCATTCCCGGCATGCGCAGATCGAGGAGGATCAGGTCGGGAACATATTTGTTTAAAAGCAAAATCCCTTCCGAACCGCTCAAGGCAAATGTCAGATGGCAGTTTTCTTCTTTAAAAATTATTTCCATCTCCCTTACAATGATCGGATCATCGTCTATTATCAAAATCCTGTTTCCCTTCTTGCCTGTGACATGAATCTTTTCCCCTGTCTCCTGAACCAGGGCATCCTTTATTTTTTTCTTCCACTCTTCCTGCTTTGGCCTTAATTTGCTTCTCCTGTCTTTTAATAATGTTACGGTAAAGGTAGAGCCCTTTCCCACCTCACTTTCCACCTCTATCTTCCCGCCCATTAATTTGACCAGATTATAGCAGATATTGAGCCCAAGGCCTGTGCCGTTGTATTCTCTTGTTAATGAACCGTTCACCTGGCGGAAGGGTTCGAAAATATACTCCGTTGCATCGGCCGGTATCCCCATTCCGGTATCGCTGACCTTTATAACCACCTCGTCATGAAGCTCGCACTTCTTAACCGCGGCAGATACGCTGATTCCGCCTTTTTCGGTAAATTTGGCTGCATTTCCTAAAAGATTCACTAAAACCTGCCTTAACTTATCAACATCGCAATAAATAAAAATATCATCGTCAACATCTATGTCAAGAGAGAGCCCTTTCCTGTCAATAAGCGGCATGATGGAGCTGCAAACATTACTTATAAATCTTTTAAACAGGATCTTGCTTGTAGACAGATCAACCTTGCCGGACTCGATCTTTGAAATGTCCAGGATGTCATTTATCAATTGCAGAAGGCTTTTCCCGTTTCTTTCAATAATCTCGATATATTCTTTCTGTTTTTCATTAATTTTTCCGGCAATCCCTTCGGCCATGAGGTTTGTCAGGCCGAGCATGGAATTTAAGGGCGTGCGAAGCTCATGTGACATGTTTGATAGAAATTCCGACTTGAGCCGGCTGGCTTCCTCCACACGTTCGGACTTTTCCTCTATCTCCTTTTTTTGATATATCAGCTCCTCGCTCTGGACCTGGATTTCCTCGTTCTGGGCTTGGATCTCCTCGTTTTGGGCCTGGATCTCCTCGTTCTGGGCTGCCAGAAGCTCGTTTTTTTCTTTTAAGCCTTCAGCGGTCTGCTCCAGCCTTAGATAGGTAAGCGCATTATTGATACCTATGCCAAGCTGATAGGCCACTATATTTAAAAACTCGAGACTTCTGTCCGTATAGTCGTGAATACTTGCCAGCTCCAGAACACCTATGAGTTGATCTTTAATGGTGATCGGTATGCAGATGACATTTCTCGGCATTCCATTTATGCCGCCCGAGGAGATCCTGAAATAGTTTTCCGGCACATCTGTAACCAGTATTGCTCTTCTTTCCAAAGCGCTCTGGCCCGGCAGTCCATGACCAAGCCTGAAACCGTCTCCCAAAAGCTCTTTGTCAACGGCATAGGTTGAGCCAGGGACCAGGCGCTCTTCTTCATATATATAGATCACACCAAGCTGGGAATCGGTATGAGCTGCTATTTTACCTATTATACTTTTTAAAAGCGGTTCGATTTCAAGTTCGGTATTCAGCGCTGCAATTAGTTCGTTGTGAGCTTTCTGTGTATTATTGCTCTGTTCCAGGCGCTGTGTTTTTTTATTTAGCGCCGCTGTCCTTATCTCCACCTTTCTTTCCAGTAAAAGGTTATATCTTTCAATTTTTGCCCTCGATTCCCCCAGGTTCTGAGCCATATGGTTGATTGAAGCAGACAGCCTGCCGATGTCACCCTCGGTTTCAACAGGAATCCGTACGGTAAAATCTCCTGTAGCTATCTTATCTGCTGCGTCTGTTATCCTCTTGATGGGTTTTCTAATGCGTGCAACAACCAGAAAAACCGCCATCACCGCTGCTATAGCCACCAGCAGCGCAATTATGAGGCTCTGATTTCTCAGCACCTGCGTGGGCTTCAAAATTTCTTTGCGGTCTTTTTTGGCCACAACAACCCAGTTAATGCCTTCTATTTCAGCCGGGCCGTATGCAATCGAGACAGGCTCTCCCCTTTGATCAATCAGTTCCTGGTTATATCCTGATCTTCCTTCAACAGACTCCCTGACCGCCGCTGTCTCTGCTTTACCCTTCAGGTCGGCGCTTTTCTTTAAAAACTTCGAATCCGACTGCATAAAGAAGCTTTTACCAAGTAAATAAGTCTCGCCGGTATTTCCAAGACCATCCCTTCTCATCATGATTGCATTGATCTGGTTTGCAGGGATCCGAATTATTAATATGCCGATCTTCTCTTCCACCTTAAAACCTTTTCTTTCTTCACGCCGGATCATAGGCGTCCCTATAAAGGCCGCAGGCTTGCCCGAAGGGGGATATTCCTTAAAATCAACGATGCTTATGCCGTCTTTGGCATTTTTAAAGCATTCAGCCAGGCTGGTATCGGAATATATCCCGCTTATCAGGTTTGCGCCCCAATCCGCCCCCTTTTTTACGGTTATCAGAACATGGCCGTCGTTTGTCACAAAAAGCATATCCTCATATCCATACTCTTTGTTAAAGCCCACACATCTTTCGTGGTATCTCTTGTCAACTGCCTTGAATTCCTCTCCGTCAAAGCCTCCCTTATTGTATGCAGTAATATAATCTGCCAGGATATCCTTAAAGAGGCGGTGGTCGCCCATTATTCTCAGCTCCGATCCGAGCTGTTTAAAAAAATCTTGAATTCCTTGCTTCCGGTTTTCTTGAATGGAGATCAGTTCATTGATGCCCTGCTGCTCCATCATCTTACGGGCATAGTAAAAGTTAATATAACCGAGAAGCACAACAGGAACCAGGGCTATAAACAAAAAAAGAAGAATCAGCCTTGTTCGAAATTTCATTTTTTTTCTTGTTGTCATAATATTTTCCCTTTAGAGATAGTCATATAGTTGAGCATCTAAATCGCTTGGAGAATGGGGGAGAGGGAGTTGACTAAATTTCAGGATTGTTTCGACCATTTTTTTTAAATCAATCGGTTTTCTAAGAAATGCATCGGCTCCGCATTGGTATGCCTCTTTTTCCTTCATCTTATCATGGTACGCAGTCACAACAATTATCTTTATATCTCTTGTCTCAGGGTTGTTTTTGATCTTCTCGCATACTTTAAGACCGTCCATGTCAGGCATGACAATATCCAGAATAACTATATGCGGCTTGATCTCTCCTATTTTATATATGGCCTGAAAACCGCTGTTCGCCGCATATATCTCGTACTTGTCAGAGGCCGGCAAAAAGGCTGCTTCAAGAAGCCTGATATCATCGGGATTGTCATCCACTATCAGTATCCGTTTTTTTTCTCTAAATTTCAGGGTCGTCTGAATGCTGTTTTTTTCTAAAAAATCGATCAGATCCTGCTTTATTATCTTGCGGTGCCCGCCAGGCGTAACAAAGGCTTTCAGCATTCCTTCATCTATCCACTTTGAAATGGTGGTGCGGGCTACACCGCAGATTCCGGCGGCTTTGGATGTAGTTATGAAAGGCAATTAGCTTCTCCCGTGTTTGGTCGAGTGGTCGAACAAAAAAGAATATAAATACGAGAAATCGAATATCATAATTTAATCTTAATAATCGTTTTAATCGTTTTTGTCAATAAAAATTGCGTAAGCTTTCACCAACCATAACCGTTCACGGTTTACAGTTATCAGTTCACGGTTGAAATCAATATCCAAAATGCTTCAATCGTTGCATAGTTCATTGAACCGCAAAAGTGAGCGCATTCCCCGCTGCTTGCGGCGGTGAGCTTCAAAAGCTGCCGTTATCTGTCATTTCGACCGAAGGGAGAAATCTTAAGGGGCTTGAATTATTAAGATTTCTCGTCGCTCATGCTCCTCGAAATGACAAAATTCAAAGGTCTTCGAGTAACGAGCAACAATCCCCTGCTCGACTATATCTTCTTATAGATCTTATGTTGCGGATTCTGTTTGACAAGAAATGGTTTAAGGAATTCAGGAATTGATTCCGACTTGCCGAGTATTAGATAACAGCCTGGATTCAATGAGTTGAAGAGATTTGAAAATGCCCTTTTCTGTAAAGGTTCGGAAAAATAGATCAGAAGGTTACGGCAGAGTATCAGGTCATAATTGGCAACAATTCCTGCGGGCGGCGACATCTTTGTTTCTGAGGTAAGGTCATGCCTGCTGAAATTTACCATGTTTTTTATGGATTCAACTACCAGATAAGAGGGGAGATGAGGTCTAAACTTCGTTGGTGTCTCGAAATTTGCTGCTTTTGAGAGAATAAAGTAACTGTCTAAAATTTCATTGTTTATCTCTTTTACAGCTTCGGTATTATACACTCCTTCTTTCGCTCTTTCCAGGGCTTTGTCGTCTATGTCTGTGCCGAAGATGGAGATGTTATAGTCATCTATCTTTTTGCCGTGTTTTTTTAAGTATTCCACAAGCGTTATAGCAATAGAATATACTTCTTCACCAAAGCTGCATCCTGCGCACCATATACGGAGTGTTCTGTCGTTTTTACTTTCTTTTGCGCTCATTATATCCGGAAATATCTTATCAGACAATATTTCAAAAACAGCCCTGTTTCTGAAAAAACGGCTTACCTTTATGGTCAAATCCATGAAGAGTCGTCCATATTCTTCCTGGTTTTTTTCAAGGTAATCAAAATAGTCTTTATAATTATCACATCCGGTTGCAGCCATCCTCCTGGATAAACGCCGTTTAATGGTCCCTTCCCTGTAGCTGGAAAAATCAATGTCGCGCCTTGCGCGCAATCCCTTAAAAATTAATTCAAGAGATTTTTTCTCATTTAATTGGCTATTCATCAAAGATAACCTTGCATTTTTTCATAATTTCGGGCAGCTTTTCGACTATCATGTAAACATCATCGCTGTGTAAATTAATGCTTGAAACCGCAAACTGATCAATATTACCGGTCAGGCCATCGGCCCCGCAGTCATAACCGATCATGGAACATATATTATCGGCAATGTGCACTACGGAAACAACTTCGGGATTCTCTTTAGCCTCTTGGGGCTGGTGGTGAAACGAGATGGCTTCAACCAGGACTTCCGGAAGATTCCACTTCCTGGCTATAATTCTTCCCACCTGAGCATGGTTATACCCCAAAATCTTATCTTCAGCATCAAGAAACGGCATGTCCATGTTAAGAACTCTGTCCATAATCAGGTTGAAGTTTTCAAAATCATACTGATCTAAAAGCACTTTACCTATGTCGTGAAGCAGCCCGGCCGTGAAAACAGTATCAGGGTTTTTAATTTTTTTCTCCTGAGAAATCAGTTCAGCAACCATAGCGCAGAAGAGAGAATGATTTAACATCTCCCCTTTTTCCACGGAATATGCGCCGATTTCGTCCTTGTAAAGATTGCACAGCGATGCATCCATGACGATCTTTTTAAACGTCTTTGTGCCCAATAATGCTGCGGCTTTCTTGATACTCGGAATCTGTCCTGGAAAATCATAGTTATCCGAATTGCACATTTTTAGTATATTAGCCGTAATTGCTTGATCTTGCGAGATATATTTTTCCAGATCAGACAGGCTGGATCCGGAATATTCAATCCTCGATATTATCTTGCGGGCTGTTTCGGGGACTGGTTTAAGCATATCTATCCGGTTCTTCAAATCCTCGAGTTCGATCTCTTTGTCTGGTTTTGAGATCAGGACATTTTCTTTCTTTTCTTCCCCTGTTCTAAGATAGGTCCTGCCGGCTGCCGGTTCCAGTTTGAACACCCGTCTTAAATATCCGCCAATATCCTGTTTTACTATCGGTATTTCCAAAACGTCCAAAATCTGCAGGGTCATATCAGAATTTCTTCTGCCTATGTTCAACTGCACACTCAGCTTTTTATTGTTTAACATAAAAGCGCCGCCGGCAATTTCCGCAACAATATTGGCTTTTGAAGCCCCTAACTTTATCATTTTGTCCAATAAGAGCGGAATGCCCGACCTGGCATAACGTGCCGGGCTGATTTTTTCCTTATCTTCGCTTCCGGCAGGCAGCATAATGTGAACCATCCCGCCTATCACAGCCCTGCGATCATACATGGCAATCCCCACACATGAGCCCAGACAGGTTTCAATTACGGCTGAAGGGTCATCGGTTGTAATTAATTTTCCTGGTGGAAGAGTATAAAAAGCCATGTATTAATTTAGCTCCAAAATTGATGGCATCGTAAAAAGTCCCTTTAGCACATTCGATGAACCGCAATAGCGAGCGCATTCCCCGTAGCTTGCTGCGGGGTTAGCGAGCGAATCTAAAAATGGTTAACTTCCTTACGGTCGAAGATTCCCTGTAGCTTGCTACAGGGAATCTTCAATCCGACTTTTTTTTCGAGTTCATTATTTTTGATATGTTTAGAGATATTAAAATTTTGTAGATTTTTACTATAACCGTATAATGTTTTAAAGACAATTGGATTTTATTGTATTAAAGGGTC
>JAUSPN010000072.1 GCA_030656555.1 Candidatus Desulfaltia sp.
TCATGAAACTCTATCTTCGTAATCTTCCATGGCGATTCCAGCTTCAGCGCTCTTGCAAACAGTGACTCCAAAACTTCCATCAAAAAGACCTCCTCTTTTTCCCCACAGTATACCTTACCCACTCAGTTTGAGAAAGAGCCAGTTTTCTTTTTAGATGGTAAATATTCTACCGGCTATGCGACACATAGCCTTTTTCCGTATCGTGGCAAATTTCACCCTCAATTAATTAGGGCTCTATTAAACATTCTTGGAATTAAACCGGGCAATGTTGTTCTCGATCCGATGGCCGGGAGCGCAACAGTTTCGGTCGAAGCAAATTTACTTGGCATTGATTCAATTTCTGTAGATTTAAGTCCATTTTGTGGATTAATGGGCAGAGTAAAGACCTTTGCATTAGATTTAGATTTCAAGACGCTTCAATCGATCACCAAAGACCCAAAGGAATTATTGGAAAAATTAAAAAAAGAAAAAGTACCTGATTATTTTATAAACAACAAAGAGGACAAAAAAAGAAGTTATTATGAAACAGTTTTATTAGCATTTTTAGATTCGATGGGTTTCGCGAGCCGAAGCAGTTCTTCAATTGACAAACTTTTCCCGAGAGTATTAGAAAGATATATTTCGACAATAAAATATTTTCAAGAAGCAAGACAGAAACTAAATTTAAAAATTGGAAAAAGTAAAATACTACAAGGCAGTGTTTTAAATCTGCCAATAGAGGACGATTCTATTGACGCTATCATTACATCCCCACCTTATTCCTTTGCTATTGATTACTTGAAAAATGACCAACCCCAACTTGAATATCTTGGATATAATCTTGAATCTTTAAGAGAAGAAATGATTGGCCTGCAAGGACGCGGCGTGGAAAACAAACTAGAAATTTATTTTGATAAAATGAATATTGCGTTAAAAGAAATGCAGAGGGTTTCAAAGAAAAATGCACCTATAATCATAATTATCGGCACAAATGATATTCAGACAAATGGGGTGATACTTGAAACAAAAGTTATAGAACTTGCAGAAAAACAAGGTCTTAAATTTGAGCTTGATTTAATAAAACCGATCAGAGGATTACAAAATACGATGAAAAATGAATCAATATTATTTTTTACAAATTTAAAATAAACCTATGAAATACACAAAACCTACAACTGATTTAAAATTTAAAACAGTCATAGACAAAAACACTTTTTATTTTTTCAATCCAGCGTTTGAAGAAAAATATGAGGGATATTTAAACTCGTTAAAGGAAATACTTTTAATTTTGAAAAATGAAATCGAAACCAAGGGATTGAAAAAAGAATTTTTTGAAAATTTATTGATAGAAAAAGAAAATGGGCTGAGAGCATTGCTTGCGCTCACCGGATTTTCAAACGAGACCCTTAAAAGATTGACAACAATTATAAGGGTTGTTAATGATCCTGAATTGAGCAAATTAGTTTATAAGGATAAATGGTTTCAAGATAGGGAAGTAAACAATATCAAAGAGTGGTCAGATGTTCAGATTACTAAATTTATTAAAGACAATAAGTTTTTTAGAAAAGGTATTATAAATATTTTCTTTGAAGGTTCTACAATTCCATTTTTAACAAAAACCGTTCCTTTGTTTGAGCTAAAAAAATTGAGTATTTCAAAGCTTAAATTTGAATTACCAGAAATGATTGATACCCTGATTCGATACAAAGAAAAAGGAAGTTATTCGGGAATGAAAGAAAACAATCCGGAAATTTTAATTGAAGAAATATTAAATCATTTGGGTATACCCTTTGAAAAAGGTGATCTTAGTGAGTTGATCGATAATGCACCAGACAATAAAAGAACGATGGATTTTATAATACCAAACAAGGAAAAACCTTTGATCATTGCCGAAAGCTCATTTTTAGTAACGACTTCTTCTGGTCAGGGTGATAAATCAAAAACCGAAATTTCAATTGATTCTTTGATTAAATCACATTATCCGAAAGCAAAATTTATTGGTTTTGTAGATGGGGTTGGGTGGTATGTTAGAAAGGGCGATCTAAAAAGAATGGTTACGGCTTACGAAGATGTTTTCACTTTTCACAAAGAAGAATTAAAGAGATTCGAAAAACTTTTAATTGATACCTTTCTAAAAAAGTAAAAATATGATGGATAAATATCTTAACAAAATTATAAAAGGTGACTGTTTAGAGGTATTAAAAAAAATACCAGACAATTCAGTTGACATGACTTTTGCCGATCCGCCTTTTAATTTGAAGAAAAAATACAACCATTACGAAGATTCAAAAGAAAAACAGGATTATTTGAATTGGTGTAATGATTGGATAAGTGAAATGGTGAGGATTACAAAGCCAACAGGCACAATTTTTGTGCATAATATTCCTCGTTGGCTTACTCATTATGCAGAACATTTGAATAAGATTGCTTATTTTAGACATTGGATTTCTTGGGATTCTGGCGGTGCTCCAATGGGAAAAACATTACTACCTAACCATTATGGAATTTTATACTACACAAAATCTAAATCTCATAATGAGTTTAAATTTAATGATATTAGATATCCGCATCCGCGATGTAGGACGTGTAATGAATTTTTGAAGGATTACGGTGGGAAAAAAGATCAAGCTCATGGATTTGGTCCGCTTCTCTCTGATGTCTGGTCTGATATTCACAGAATCCGTCACAAGAAAAGAAGAGACGATCACCCTTGCCAATTACCTATCCCTCTTCTTGAAAGATTGATTTTAATGACAACAGACGAGGGAGATATTGTCCTTGATCCGTTCATGGGAACTGGTACAACGGCGGTTGCCGCAAAAAAATTAGGACGAAGTTATATCGGGATAGAACTTGATTCTGATTATGTAAAAATTGCTGAAAAAAATATAAAAGCCGCAAAGGAAACTAGAATCAATGGACATTATGTTTCCGTTTATCTTACCCATGTCAGAACAATGAGGGACAAGGATTTTAAGGAAATATGGAAAAACAAAGATGGTGAGCTAAAATTACTTGATAAAAAGATGTATAAAATTTTGAAGAATATTTAATTATGGAAACTAGTTGGATTAAAAATATAATCGAGAAATTGAAAATAACTTTTGACTTTAAAAAGATTAATTCTCCGTCTTTAAAAATAGAGAATAAGGCCGAAGAAGTCAAAGCTCAAATTGGACAAGTAAATATTCAACAAGGATTGACATACTCTGAAGCGAAAGATTTGATTGTGTCAGTAGTTGATCAAAAACTTATTGCTTTTAAAGACGAGGCTAAGGTTATTTATAATGTGCGGGTTAATGAATTTAAAAATTTGCTCACCAATAAAATTAAAGATCTTCCAGAAGAAGAAATCGCAAAACTTAGAGAACCCGATACCCAACTAACCCTTATTGAAGCAGCAAAAATTAGCGGGAGGAAACAAAATGATGAATTAAGGAATCTCCTCGCAAATCTAGTCGTGAGCAGAATTAAAAATGACAAAACTGGAAAAGAAGAATTGAAAAACATTGTTTATAACGAGGCAATCTCTACAATCAATAAACTAACAATAGATCAGTTGAAAATTATTACTCTTTGTTATTTATTAAAATATACCTCTTACGGCGGTATTATCTCTTGGAATACTTTTAAAAATTATTTAAATACTCACATAAAGCCTTTCTTGGATTTCAAAAATACAAATGCTGAATTTCAACATATCGAATATGCGGGATGTGGAAGCATAGGAATCGGCAGTTGGGACTTGATAAATATTTACAAGCAACAATATTCTTTTTTATTTTTTAACTTGGTTGAGAAAGACCAAGTTGATAGTTTAACTTTATCGGACGAAATCAAAAAGGAAATTGTTGCCTTAGATACAAAAGAAGATAAATATTTTATCAGATTTAAAAATAAGACACAGCTCGAAAATTATTTGAAGGAAAAGAAAATAGACGAAGAAACTACAAAAAAATTAGTCTCCATTTATGAAAGCCATATCAAAAACAATGATGAAGTAAAGAAAAAAATTGCAGAAGAAACGGACATTGGGAAGGAGTTAATAGATTTATGGGAAAAATCAGCGTTGAAACATTTGTCTTTGACTACTGTGGGGATTGCAATCGGTGCAAGTTATTTTGAGCAAACAGTAGGTGAAAAAATAGACATAAGTATTTGGATAAATTAAAATAAAAAAAAGAATTTGCCGCCAAAGAAAAACTTGAAATCGTCCTTTTCGCTTCCGCTTCAAGGCGAGGCGGGCGGAAGGGGGGTTTGGGGGGAATTCCGCCCGCCGAGCCCAGACGCAATTTCGGTTCGGATATTTTCAAACAGACACCGCCAGTTTTTTAATTGCAGCTATAAAAAAAGGAGGCAGCGATTGCTGCCTCCTTTTTTTATTAATTAATGAAAATATTCTATGAAAAACATGTTATTTCATAGAAGCTCCAGCCGCATGGCTCTGCATCTTGATTTCAACCTTTTCGGTAAGGCCTTCATAGTACGCGCGAAGAATTGTCAACACCTCAGGGCGACCAAAGTGATCAGGGATATCAACGCCTTCTGAGAGCATCTTGCGAAGTTTTGTTCCTGAAAGAATTACACGATCTTCTTTTGCATGCGGGCAGGTTCTCAGTGATGCCATGCCGTCGCACTTAAAGCAATAGAATGTCCAGTCGATCTTTAATGGCTGGCAAAGAAGCCTTTTCCCAGGATCTGCAGGCATAGGAATCACATCAAATATCTCTTGCGCCTCAAACAGACCATAGAAGTCACCAACACCAGCGTGATCGCGGCCGATGATCATCCGATTAACGCCATAGTTCTGCCTGAAGGTAGCATGGAGCAGAGCTTCTCTCGGGCCGGCATAGCGCATGTCAAGAGGATATCCGCCCTGAACAATATTATCTTTGCTGAAGTAACCGTCGATAAGAGCATTGATGCATTTGATGCGAACATCAGCCGGTATATCGCCAGGTTTCAGAGACCCGACCAGAGAATGAATAAACACACCGTCACATACCTCAACGGCAATCTTGGCCAGATACTCATGTGACCGGTGCATCGGGTTCCTGAGTTGGAGAGCTGCGATCTTGCTCCATCCCTTTTCATCAAAAATAGCGCGCGATTGCGCCGGGGTCATATAAGTGCCTGCAAATTTTTGCGGGAAATCACCTTCACTCAATACTTTAACAGGACCTGCCAGGGCGTAATCCTTTTGATTCATGACCATGATAACGCCGGGATGATCTTTAGGAGCAACTTCCCAGAATTTATCGTCCGCGGAGTCTTCGCCTTTACCCTTGTAAACCTTTTCGCATTCCCATTTTTTATCAGCCTCGGTCATCTCATATTTTTCCGTGATCTTCATGGTAGCCATAATCTCTCCCGAAGCATTCTGGAGAGCGATCTCATTACCAGCGTGGATGCCGTCGGCATCTTCTTTAGAAACTGACAGTGTTACAGGTACCGGCCAAAATGTGCCATCGGTCAGCAGAAAATTTTCGCAAACACTCTTCCAGTCAGCCTTGGTCATAAAACCGTTTAACGGACTGAATCCGCCGATACCCATCATAATAAGATCGCCGTTCGCACGACCTGAAATGGGAATGGTTTTCAAAGTTTTTGCCTTTTCCTTCTCTGCCTCCAATTCTTTTCCATGCAGTAAGCAACAAACTAACCCTTTTCCTCCATGTGGTGGTACTAATTTTGACATTGTTTAGTCTCCTTTTTTATTATTAACTCAGGATTAAAATCAAAATGCTTTCAACCTTTTAGTTATTTCATTATAAACCCTCTGTTGCCATATTCAGCATATGCCATTGCAACTGTCCTGTAAACAAGATGGGCAAGCTTGGAAAACGGCACAAACATAAATAAGTTAAATACAAAAATAAGATGAATGAAATATAGGGCATAAGAAAGACCGGCTATTCCAGCCAGCCTTGTCATTTCTGTCAGCATGCCGCTGGCTCCAAGACCAAAAACAAGCCATAACAGATACCAGTCCTTATAACTGCTCACCTGATCTGTTTTGCCAATACGGTTTTTTATCATCAATGCGCTGCCGATAACAAGGGCTATGCCGCTTACATTGGCAAGCCATTTCACAGGGTTTAACTGGGAATATGGACCGTGAGTCTGAAAAGCATAAAGCACGACAAAAAATATGTTTGTCACAATAAAAAGCCCAATAAATGAATAAAATACCATAAGATGCGCTGTGTTACGGTCTTTATTTTCGATGCACTCAGAAAACTTATTGTGCTTTAATATCGTCGGTAAAACAGTAAAAAGCCCCCGCATAAAACCTCCGATTTCCAGCTTCTTCTTGTCTGTCTTGCCTTCAAGCACTGCGTTTTCATGTATATCATTTACAAATCTTTTGAGTCCTATTCCGAAAACTACTACAACCCATGCAGTAAGCGGGATAAAAATCATGTCAACAAGCCATGAGGAAAAAAAATGTGAATGAACGATTTCATCTCCGCCCGGGGTAAAATCGAGCAGGCCTGTAATCAGGCCTAAAACCAAAAATACAACCACTGGAAGCCCCAGGAGCAGGGGCAGTTTTTTGGGATCATTTACAGCTTTTCCTATGAATTTCGGCCTTGCATATTCCGAGATTGCATAAGAACGGATAGCTCCCAGCACATCACCTGGCGCCGCACCGCGCGGGCACATGGTAGAACAATCTCCGCAGTTATGACACAGCCATATGTCCATGCTGCCGACCAGTTTATCCTTCAAACCCCATGATGCGGCAATCATCTCTTTCCTTGGAAAGGGCTTATTCTCCGGAGCAATCGGGCAGACCACGGAACAGGTTGCACATTGAAAACACTTCTTCAGCGTATCACCCCCAAGCCCGATCACATCTTTAATAAACTCTACATTGGGCTCAACCAGGTATCTATCCGCCATACTTTTACCTCCTTTACATTGAATATTGAATATTGTTGATTGACGATTGATTAATGAAAAACGACTTCAATATTCAATATTCAATCATCAATCATTAAAATCCCTTAAACGGATTTGGACCAAGCTTCTCAACCATTGCCACAAAAGTATTAATAATTCCCGGGAGTTTGTCATATTCGTCAATAGCTATCTCGAACTGCGCTACGCGTTCTACTTCCAGGGCAAGGCTTGTCAGCGCTTCACCTATCTTCTTCATTCTAATATCAGCCAGCTCGCTACCTTTTACAAAGTGGCACTGGTAATCATCGCCATGTTTGCAGCCGAGTAGAAAAATACCATCCATGCCCTGAGAAAGCGCATCCTTGATCCATATCACATTCACAGACCCAAGACATCTGACCGGAATAAACCGGACATTGGCAGAATAGCTAAGTCTGTTTAATCCGGCAATATCCAGAGCTGGATAGGCATCATTTTCGCAAACCAGCCCGAGAAATCTTAATGGCGGTTCGTCAAAATCATCTGTAGAAGGAACGCCGATCGATTTGACCATGGATCCTATACTGTCGATATTATAATCGGCAAAGCCGATAATACGTTCCGGACAAGCGCCCATGCAAGTGCCGCAGCGCCTACACCGGGTCGGATTAAGCTTTGGAGTTCCCTTTTCGTCATCATCTAAAGCGCCAAACGGACATTCCTCTGTACACCGCTTGCATTGAGTACATCTCTGGAAGAAAAAGTCAGGAAACGTCATATCTCCTGACCTTGGATGCACTGCAACGCCCCTGTTTACAGACTCTATACATTGAATCGCTTTCAGGGCGGCTCCGGTAGCATCTTCAATCGATTCTTCAATGGTCATGCTCCTTCGAACACCTCCGGCTGCGTAAATGCCTGTCCTCTGGGTTTCGTATGGAAAGCATATAAAATTCGAATCGCAATATCCATCAAAAAGGCCGATATCACGGAAAGCAGGCCCCTGCCTGTAAGCCATATTAACAACAGGATCATCCACGGTAGCCGGAACCATGCCTGCCGCTAAAACAACCATATCTGCCTTAACCTGAATCTTTTCTCCAAGAAGGGTATTGTCTGCATCGACAATCAGTCCATCACCATTTTTGGATACACTGATAACATTCCCTTTGGTTAAAAAGATTCCTTCATCCTGCTGCATGCTCTTGTAAAAGTTCTCCTGTAATCCAGGTGTCCTCATGTGCTGGTAAAAGATATATGCTTTGCCGTCCGGATAATCTTCACGAACATACTTAGCCTGTTTTAGCGATACAAGGCTTGTAACCGAACCGGCGTAGTCAAAGTCGCTGTCATCATCTCCTTTGCCCGGGCTTTGAATAAAGACAACCGATCTGGCTTCCCGCCCATCAGAGGGCCTTGTTATCTTGCCCTTTACAGCCATCTCCTCAAACTGGTGATTGGTCACAACATCCGGCAATTTTCCGAATCCAAGATGAGCAAATTTATCACCTTCCAACTTATCCGGTCTCCATCCGGCAGCAAGGATAACGGCTCCAAACAATTCACCATTCGGATCCAGAACAAGGATGCCCTTTTTCCCCTTGTTGTATTCTGCATAGACTTCAGCCAGCTTGTCAACATCAAGCTCTTTACCCTTTTCATCAACCTTCATCTCATCGGGCAAAGGAAAAGGCACATCAAACTCTATTGCCTCTCCGGGTTTTTTTAAAGTTACGGTAAATTCACCGGGCTGGCCGGCTATACGCGCAACTACAGCACCTGTTTTAATCGTGATATTCGGATATGCTTCAGCCTCTTTGATTTTGGCATCTATTATTGGCGGGATAAGGCTTTCATATGGATATGCCAGTGGAAGCTGATGCCGCATCTTGGCAGCATATCCTCCAAGGGATGCCTCCTTTTCAACTATTGTTACATCATAACCCGCCTTGGCCGCATCTATTGCAGCAGATATTCCGGTTATGCCACCACCGATAACGAGGATCTTTTTACTTATGGTATCGAGCTTAAACGGTTCAGGAAGATTAATTTTCTTAACCTTTGCCATTCCCATCTTCAGATAATCTTCAGCCAGCATCTGAACATGATCGATGAAAGATTCATCATCCTTCTGCTCTTCCGTAGGAGCAGGATATTCCGATCTGGGATGAGACCATACCACCTGTTCCCTTAAGTTGACCCTGTCAACAATGCAGCCGTCAAATTTGAATACATCATAATTTACACGTCGGGAACATCCGGCAATAACAAGAGTGTTAACCCCATCATCCGCTATATCCTTTTTTAACAGATCAACCCCTTCCTTTCCGCAAAGAAAAGGATGGGTTTTAACACTTAGACCCCCTTCCTTGGGCACATTACACAACTTCTCTATATTAAGGGCGTCCCCGATTGCACAACCTGTGCATATATATACACCATACTTTTTATCCATGGATAACCTCCTACTTTCTCACCAGGGTTTGAATAGCCTTCAGGGCCATACCGGTTGCATTCTGGTTCGATGACACCACATCGGCAGGCTTGTTAGCACAACCTGCAGCAAACATGCCACCTTTTTCAAAATCGTTAATAATAAAACCATCATCAGTGTATTTAAGATCAGCCGGAAGCTTGACATTTTTAGCAGTTGGCTGCATACCGGTGGCAAGAATAACCATCTCAGCCTCCTGCCTGATCTTTTCACCGGTCACGGCATTCTCGGCAACTACGGTGATGTTTCCGGAACCAGGATCTTCGCTGACCTCTGCAACCTTGCCTTTAATAAAAAAGACATTTTTATCCTCTTTGATCTGCTTGTAAAACTTTTCATACCTCTGGCCGGGAGCCCTTAAATCAATATAAAATATATATATCTTGGCATCCGGATATTGCGCCCTTATATATGTGGTCTGTTTCAACGAAGCCATACAACAGATATATGAACAATAGGGAAGATGATTCTCATCCCTTGAGCCCGCGCACTGGACAAAGGCGATACTTTCCGGAGCCTTGCTGTCTGATGGGCGGAGGATCTGCCCCTTTGTCGGACCGTTGGGAGCTGCCAGTCTTTCCATCATCATGTTTGTAATTATGTTTTGATACTTGCCAAAACCCAGATTGTCCATCTTTGCGGCATCATAAGGTTCCCATCCTGTAGCCCAGACAATGGCTCCTACATTCAAGTTTATTGTCTTTGCCTCTTCATTAAGATCGATTGCATTGTATTTGCATGCCTCAACACATTTGTTACATTCCGATCCCTTGCATACAGAAGCATCTATAACATATTGCATTGGAAAAGACAGCTCAAAGGGTCTGTAAATTGCTTTTGTCTTATCCATGTTAAAATTAAATTCTCTGTTTCTTTCAACAGGGCACACATCCACACATTCATTACATGCCGTACAATCCTCATTAACAAATCTTGGGTTTAATTTAATCGTTACATCATAATTGCCTGGTGTACCGTCAACCTTTTGAACCTCTCCAAGAGTAAATACTTTAATTCTTGGATTATCCTTTATTCTCCTGAAATTTATTTCAAGCCCGCAGGTCGGGGGACAAAGCTTGGGAAAATATTGATTTAGCTGCGCCACCCTTCCGCCCAGATAAGGATTTTTTTCAACCAGGAATACCTCATACCCTACTTCAGCGGCTTCGATGGCGGTAGTTAACCCGCTTATCCCTCCTCCAACCACCAAAATGCTTCCGCCGGCAAGGGCTGCTTTATCTTCTGTCATGCTATCCCTCCGCATTATGAATAAAAAAATTGATAAATCCGCAAAAAAGTCAGAAAATCACCCTCTTACGAAACGTGTTAAGTGTTAGGTGTTAGGTGTTAAGTGTTAGGTGTATGATTAAACAGATAATTGTTTCAACCTAACACTTAACACTTAACACTTAACACCTATATTAACTCTATTAAAAACCTCCAGGCATCTTGCGACACCTGGAGGTAGTTTATCCGACTATTGAGTGGTCGAATTTCGGATTAATCAGGAATAATCTTGATGCAATCCCTTTTCTTACATTCCCAGGTTCCAGCTTTGGGATCATACTGTGAATTAACAAAGCAGAACCAGTTTTCATCATCCTGTCCGGGATAATCAGCCTGATAGTAGAATCCAGGATAACGTGTTTCTTTACGGAACAAGATATGACGCAGATGGGCTTCAACAGTCCAGATACGATGAAAGATTTCCCAGCATCTCATCAGCTCATGCAGATCTCCTGCAGCCAGTTTCTCGCAGTCCTCACGCATTGTCTGGAGCAGATCCATGCAAATTTCAAGAGACTTGGTGCTTGTCTGATAGTAAGTGGCTGTGCCGGCTCCATATTCATGAGTCGCCTTCATAAGCCTCATAGCCATTCCGCTGGGCTTCACATAATTCGGGTTAATATCGATTGCTGTTGTATATCCACAATGATCGAGGAAAGTATTCACCGGTTTGTACACCAATGCGACCAGCTCTTCTTTTGTCTTGCTCAGGGTCGGCTTAAAATCAGCATGATCTTTAGCGTATCTTGCCATAGCCTTGCCGGTAATACGTCCTTCTGCATGAGAACCGGATGAGAACTTGTGGCCTGAACCACCAACACCGTCACCAGCTGTAAACAGACCATCAACAGTTGTCATGCGGTTATAAACCTTGCCGTTTGGTGCTTTAATCTTGTATGATTCCGGCACCCAGTCAAAATCCGGCCCGGAAGCCCAGAGACCGCAGCAACCGGAATGTGATCCGAGCAGATACGGCTCAGTCGGCATAATCTCGGAATTCAGTTTTTCAGGCTCGCAGTTCTGCGCACACCACAGATTGGCCTGTCCGCATGTCATGTCGAGAAAGTCTTCCCATGCCTCTGACTCAAGATGTTTGAGCTCTTTCTTGTCCAGTTTCGCTCCAAGTGTTGCAAGAGCTGTAACAGTGTCCATCTGAATAGGCCCGCGGCCTGCCTTCATTTCAAACAGCATTAAATGGTTTCGCAGGCATGTCGGTGTAATGGCCGCTGTTCCATAAGGAGCATATTTCGCGAGCTCTTCCTTGGCAGCATCACTGGTCGCATAACTTTCCCCAAGGCCGTTGATTGCTTTAGCCTTAAACAGCAGGAACCATGCGCCCACAGGACCATAACCATCCTTAAAACGGGCCGGCGTGAAACGGTTTTCCATCATGGTAAGCTCTGCACCAACCTGCATACACATGGTGTATGTAGAACCAGCGTTCCATACAGGATACCAGCAACGGCCTTTGCCCTCGCCAACGCTTCGAGGCTGATAAATGTTAACAGCGCCGCCGCAAGCAACCATCATGGTCTTGCACTTGATGATGTAAATTTTGTTTTCACGAACCGAAAAACCAACAGCGCCGGCAATTCGATTCTTTACGTTGGCATCCAGAAGGATTTCAACAATAAAACAACGTTCTAAAATGTTTTCTACTCCAAGAGCTAACTTGGCGGCCTCGGCAACGATCCTCTTATAGGATTCACCGTTGATCATGGCCTGCCATTTACCTGTACGAACACATTTAGCGCCTGACTTTAATGTCCCCATAGCCTGGCCCTTCTTGCCATCAAGGGTTTTCCCTTCTGCGGATTTCTTCCATATCGGGAGACCCCATTCCTCAAAAAGATGTACTGAATCGTCAACATGAGTACCCAGATCAAATATCAGATCTTCACGAACAATGCCCATCAAGTCGTTACGTACCATACGGACATAGTCCTCGGGTGTATTATCGCCGATATAGGTGTTGATTGCGGACAAGCCCTGAGCAACAGCGCCGCTACGTTCCATAGCAGCCTTGTCGCACAGTAAAACTGTCTGGCCTTCAGACATCCATTTCTTTATTTCAAAAGCAGTTCCGCAGGCAGCCATACCGCCGCCAACGATCAGGATATCAACTTCCCGCTCTTCAACTTCCGGATCTCTTACGGCTTTAGTTTCACCCAAAGGTTTATTTGGTATTGCCATATTACATCCTCCTTAAAAATGTTATATTCGTATTAATCGTTTTACTATGGATCAAACACATAAAGATAGTTTACGCCGTGGCAGGTGTTCGAAGAACAGTGCCGTCAACTTCTTCGGTACAAAGCAGTTCGCTTTCGATATCCTTTCCTCTCAAATCCTTATAAGCATTTGCGGTTCCCTCAGGAGTAGTCCTGATGGGGAACTTAAAACGTTTGATCATACCGTTTCTGAACTTACAGGTCCACATAATATCCTCTGTTCCCAGCATAGGCACTATGCTGCTTCCCAGAGGCACAAAGTCGGAATAACCTCTAACTTCAATTGCCTGGGTAGGACAAATCTTTACACATGAAAAACATTCCCAACACTGATCAGGCTCCTGATTGTATGCCTTCATAGCATTAGGATCCAAAACCATCAGATCATTAGGACAAATGTACATGCAGGCTGTTTTATCCCCGCCTTTGCAACCGTCACATTTCTCTTGAATTACAAAACTTGGCATTAATTATACCTCCTAATTTTGCTTTGTAAGATTATTGTAGCTAAATTTCAGTCAATTTTTTAATTTTTTTTTGCACCTCCCTTCATAATAGCGGCTCAAAAGTTAAGTATTCGGCCAGCTTAAAGTAATATTATCACATAAATTTTTTTAACAAAAAACATAAACCATCGTTAAATTGAAAAATTTAATATATCCTACAAAATCAATAGGATATTGTCCATATAAATGTATTTATTAAATATCATTTAGCCTTTTGCTTGTCAAGAACTTTTGGACAAACAAAAGGCTAAAATTTGCAGTTGGTTACAGCCAAAAGCCTCATAAACAATATCTGGATAGCGATGTCTATATGAACGCTATATATGGTATTTATATTCAAAGTTTTATGTTGACATGCTAAATAAAAATGCTACCTGATATTAGTTAATATTACAAAGGTCTCTTAGAACAACTCATTGGATAAAAATGGCAGACCAAACAACCCTTCTTTTGTTAGACGATAGCTTCAGATTCTCATGTTCTGAAGCTGTTTTATGTTTTAATAAATGCTGCCTGGATCTTAACCAGTTTTTAACCCCATACGATATTCTGCGTCTTAAAAATCGGCTCGGCATCCCATCTGATCTTTTTCTGAAAAAATATACATCTGCACACACAGGCCCTGGCTCAGGGCTCCCAATTATTTCACTGAAATTTGATTATGCTTTACAATATAAATGCCCGTTTGTTACTCCTTCAGGATGCTGCAGTGTCTACGAAGACAGGCCGTCATCATGCCGCACCTACCCTCTTGCCCGTATTCTTACCAGATCCAGGGAAACAGGCAATATTGCCGAGCAATATATGCTGCTGAAAGAACCTCGCTGCCTTGGTTTTAACTATGGACAAACACAAACTGTCCGGGAATGGATTGAAAGTCAGGGCATTGCTGTATATAATGAGATGAACGGTAGTGTCAAGTTAATTGTGTAAAATTATCAAAGGCCAATTCTTTAAAGAATGGCAAGTTGTTACGCACTTTTCCTATGGGGTTTGACCGCCAGTGTAACTCCATCTTTAAGCAGATAAAAGCGAGGAGAGAATAGCAAG
>JAUSPN010000083.1 GCA_030656555.1 Candidatus Desulfaltia sp.
TTCATGAAACTCTATCTTCGTAATCTTCCATGGCGATTCCAGCTTCAGCGCTCTTGCAAACAGTGACTCCAAAACTTCCATCAAAAAGACCTCCTCTTTTTCCCCACAGTATACCTTACCCACTCAGTTTGAGAAAGAGCCGTAAAATATGGCAGCAGACCACATAAACAAAATGCAAATATATCTTCTGTTAAATCAGAAGAACGCAACATTGGCATGGATTCAGATCTGATTGAGAAAAGCCTCTATACCCGTACTCTCTCCGTTATTGAAAACCAGAATAAAGAAATAGACCTGTTACGGAAAAGTTTTGAGGATCTGAATAAGCATAAATCTGTTTCTCCAAAACAGGCAACATTTCCACCGCCTCCGTCACCGGACGCAGAAAGGCATCTGTCCGGTACACCGGTTGATCCGGATAAAAAACCGTCATCTGCCATGCCGAAGGTCGCTATTCCTCCTCCGCCTGCATTTCCCGCTGATAATAAAGCTTTGCCACCTGCACAACAAGTAGTTGGAGGAATAAATATAGTTAAAACCACAGAAGAGCCAAAGGTTGAAGAAAAGACCCCTAAAAAAAAAGACCAGATTTATCTCCCGCCTTCTTTTATGGAGGCGACACTCCTGTCTGGGGTAGCAGCCCCAACCACTTCAGCGGCAAAGGGAAATCCCTTGCCGGTTCTGCTTCGGATTAAAGACCTGGCTGTTTTGCCTAACAAGGTAAAAGCGAATTTAAAAGGGTGCTTTGCGATTGCGGAGGCTACGGGTAACCTTGCAGACGAACGTGTGCATATCAGGCTCTTGACCTTATCTTGCGTAGCAAAGGATGGCGCTGCCGTCATTGACCAGGCAATTAAGGGATTTGTTGTAGACCAAGACGGCAAGGTGGGCTTATCAGGCCGGGTTGTGGCAAAAATGGGTATTCATATTGCCAGAAGCGCTCTTGTAGGTTTTTTAGGGGGCTTTGGAGATGCTGTTGAAGCCACGAGCATAGATACAACATTCAGCCCTGTGCTTGGCACTACATCAAAAATGTGGACTGAATCAGACACAAAAAGTGTTATTAAGGCGGGGTCAGGCAAGGGTATTGCGCAAGCAGCAAAGGAACTGCAAAAGTTTTACCTGCAACTGGCTGAACAAACATTGCCTGTAATCGAGGTCGGAGCAACAAAAAACGTAACTATGGTAATCAGCGAAGGAGTTAATCTTGAAATTCAAAAACAGAATGTCAAAATGTAGGTTCTTTTTTCTTGTAATGCTTGCAGCCTTGCTTTTCCTGACAACAGGATGCGGAAAAGTCTTTAATCCATACAATTCTGAATTTCAGTGCCCCTCTGCGGATGAAGGCAAATGTGTGAGCATACCTGATGCCTACGAAACAAGCATATCAGGAGAGAATCCACTTCTGCGGCCTGCGAGTTCTGAAAAAACTTTGCCGTCTGCGGGCAGTTCAGAAGCGGACAGCGCTAAATACAATTATCTCAACAAAAAATATGAGAAAATAACAGCTTTGATTGGCAATCCCGTTACTCCAGTTGTTGTGCCTCCTGATGTTGTCCGCGTGCTGCTCCTGTCATACACCGGCGAGGATAATGATCTGTTTGGTTATAGATATATATATTTCTTTGCATCAAAACCCAAATGGCTGCTTTCTTCCGGGAGTGAGGTGCAGGAATGAATCTAAAAGAACTTCTTTTGGGCAGAAATGGCGGTCTTACAAACAAGCAGCTTAGGAATATGACCCGGAGGGACAGTTTCTCAGAGTTCCTTCCCTATATGGCTTATGATCCTGACACGGAAATGTATGTAAACATTGATGACACAACAGGCTTTATCTGGAGCTGCATTCCTCTTGTTTATGCTGGTGAGGATACATACCGGATTGCTGAAGGGCTGTTTGCTCTTGGCATACCTGACGGTTCAGAGCTTCAATTTATGCTATATGCTGACCCTTATATTGATCCTTATATGGAGCGTTTTGCCGGCCTCAGGGTTAGAACATCCGGCCTGATCGGAGCTACAACAGATAAAACAACCGAATTTTTAAAGAAAGGCGCCAGACAGGGCTTTGATAAGCTTCAAGGAATACCGGCGCGCGATATACGCTTAATTGTAAGCCTGAAACTGCCCAATTCTACCAAAAAAGCAACGACTTTGGATTTAAAGAATAATGTAGCAGAAATCCTGGCAGGATTGCATTTGTTTCCAGAAAACTTTCCTCCGGAAGACCTTATAGCCATGCTAACCAGGCTGTTTAACGATAATCCGGCAAATATTGTGTCATACAATAAAAATGTGCCTATCAGAAAGCAGATTGTTTTATCCGAAACACCGATCAAGACTGAATGGGACAACCTTCAGATCGGCAAGAAACATCTTAGATGCCTGACCGTAAAACGAATGGCACAGTTTATAGATGGACTTACCTTAAATTATCTTACCGGCGACATCTGGGGCGTTCAGTCGGATGGCAGCCAAATTAATATGCCGTTTTTATTTACAGTAAATGTTATTTTTGAAAACTTGAGAGCCCAACTGCATGGCAAGTGTAATTTTGTTCTGCAGCAGCAGGCGTTTGGGAGCTTGTCGCCTGCACTCAAACGAAAACAGGAAGAATATATGTGGGCTACAGGAGAAATAGAAAAAGGAACCCGTTTTGTCAGAATTATGCCGATTATCTGGCATATCGCGCCGACAGCCAAACAATCAAAAGAGACAAGCGCCAGAATAAAAAGAATATGGGAATCCAGAGGTTTTGTTTTGCAGGAAGACAGAGGGCTCTTAAATATTCTTTTTTTATCTGCGCTTCCATTCGGACTATATAACACTCAAAGCAATATAAAATTTATTGACAGAGATTTTATCTGCCATCCTAAAGCCGCTGCTAAATGTCTTCCCCTTCAGGCAGATACCAGGGGAGGGGGTGATCCTTATCTGCTTTTTCTCGGCAGAAAAGGTCAGGTTGTTACCACAGATTTTTTTGATAAAAGGGCAAATAACCATAATGCTCTTGTTTGCGCCAGTTCCGGTGCAGGCAAGTCCTTTCTCGTTAATTACATAGCGTTTAACTATTATGCATCAGGAGCGATAATTCGCCTGATTGATATTGGAGGCTCTTACAAAAAATTGTGCAGTATAGTGGGTGGAAAGTTCATCACTTTTCATAAAGGCAGCAATATCTCTCTGAACCCTTTTACATTTATACGCGATATAAATGAAGAAATAGGTGTTTTAAGCTCTATTGTTGCACAGATGGTATATTCAGCTACAGGCAAAGTTCCTGATGAAACGGAAATGACAATTCTGAAAAATGCAATCAGGACAGTATACAGCGATTACGGCAACGAGGCCGGCATTAACAAGATATATGATTTGCTTGCGTCTCCATCTAAAGGCTCGCAGGAAATCATGGAACTTGAATGCGGAGAAAACAACCAGTGTGTTTCCGGCCTTATGTCGCTGTCCGCTAACCTGGCTTTTAATCTAAGGAGTTTTACAACTTACGGGGAGTTTGGCAAATGGTTTGCCGGGCCTTCATCATTGCAGATAGCAGATGATGATTTTGTTGTTCTCGAGCTTGAAGAACTGAAACAGCAGACAGATCTGTTTAACGTGATTACCCTTCAAATCCTCAATTATGTTACTCTCAATCTCTATCTGTCCGGCAGGGAACGCAGAAGGCTGATAATATTTGATGAAGCATGGCAATTTTTCAAGCACAGCGCAATGCTCCAGAACGTAATTGAGGAAGGTTACAGAAGGGCCAGAAAATATGGAGGAAGCTTTACCACCATCACTCAATCCCTGCTCGATTTTGAAGCGTTCGGTTCGGTCGGACAGGTAATTCAATCTAACTCGGCTTTCAAGTTTATGCTGGAGTCACCTGATTTTGAGAAGGCAAAAACCAAAAAGCTTATCGACTACGATGACTTTACCATGAGTATCCTGAAATCCGTAAAAAGCCCCAGGCCGCGATATTCTGAGATATTCATGGATACTCCTGTTGGCACAGGCGTATCCAGATTGCTGGTAGATCCTTATTCATATTATCTTTACACATCAGATGCCGGAGAAAACGCGGAGATTGAAAGGCTTGTCAAGTCAGGCAAAAGATATTCCGAGGTGTTATCCATTATGGAGGAAAACTCTAAAAAGGAGAACAAGATATGAGGGATAAAATTGGAATTGGAGTTATGGTTCTCTTTTTGTTTTTTGGAATGGCAAGATATTCTGAGGCCGGTTGGGTTGATGACTGGGTTAACCAGAGCGTAATTAGCGGGCCAAGCAGTTTTGCAACTCAAAAACGTAATTACGCTACATTCGGCGGCGCTAATTTGCGGTGGCAGACACACAGCGATCCGCTTGTCAGCGTATCAAAACCAAGGTTCAAAGCGGGCTGCGGCGGAATAGACGCATATATGGGTGGCTTCAGCTTCATGCAGTTTGAGTATCTTGTGCAGAAGTTACAGCGCATAATGGGTCCGGCCGCCGCCGCGTTCGCATTTGATATTGCGCTGAATACTTTATGCGAACAGTGCTCAAAATCCATAAAATCGTTTACGGCAATAGTTGACAGACTTAATGGGCTCCAGATTGATGACTGTAAAGCATCTAAGGTTGTTGCAACAACTATTGTTGACGGGTTTAAAAGCCCTGACAAGCGATCTGCCGAGGCAACTGACGCATGGACGGATTTTGCGCAAAGCACCGGAGCGGAAGACCTTTGGACAGCGATGAAGGATTTTGCCGGGAACAAAAAAGCAGAAGCAGTTAAAGACAAGATAGGCGCAAATACAGCCGATGTTTACAGCAGTTGTCCTCAGTTAATAAAAGACGTTTTTTTTGCTAATGGTTCCCTGCTTGAGCATTTGGGAAACAAACGTTTATACCCGGAAGCTTATATTAAACTGCTTCGAGGGCTGTTGGGCGATATTGATATTCAGAACAATGTAAATCAATATCCCATGTCGTTATGCTACAACAATACCGACCTTACAGAAATTGCCGACAAGATTTATAACGGAAAAGTAGAAACAGAAGACACAAGCGGTAATTGCCAATCCATGGGTAGTATCGTGATAAATGGCGCAACTCATAATAACTATAAGAGTTACGTCACAACCATGCTGACTGATATCGCACAGAAAATGATAAACAAGCAGGCATTATCCAGTGGAGAGGAAAATTTTATAACAAATGTTCAGGGAGACGTTTATACCGGTATTAAAGCGTATGTTATGAATATGGGAAATGATGCGCAGGCCGCAGAGGTTGCTTCGCTGTTTGAGCCGCTGGCAGGACGATATTATATATATTCCATGTTCCGGGACTTTTACAAATATGCGAGCGATCTTCTAAATTATGCTGATCAGATCAAAGGGCGACAGGTTGGGGCCGATGGAACCGGTGATGAAAACCGTTGTCAGGTAAAATTCCTCAGTTCAACCTATGAATATTTGACGCAGATGAAGAAAACCACAGATAAATATATGAGATACGCGTATGACAGTTATACAAGTAAAACAAATATTTTAGCACAACAGCAAAATGTAAGCGAAACTATAAGCAGATCCCAAAGAAAAGGTCAAAGGCTAATTGGAGATATACTAAATTGACACCACCATCACCGATGAAAATGCGAAAAACATTTCTTTCCTCGGTTACGTTTTTATTTCTCGGTCTCATCTTTTGGATGCCGGCCACGGTCTATGCGGATATACCCGATTCACTCAAAACTCTCACTGTATACGGTGAACTGCCTTATGTAGTTCATGCCCTGCAAAGAGTAGCGCTGATAATGTCGGATGCACGCTATCATGGGCTGTTCTTCGGTATTATGGTCATGCTTCTGATCGGGGGCGTGATAATGGTTGTCGCAAAACAGGTTCTTGGAGCCAAACTTGCGCCGGTCTTGTGGCTGTCTATGTTCGGCACTGTATTTGCCGGAGTCATCGTTTATCATACGTTTATTAAAAACACTTCCACAATCCTGGTTACAGATGAAACGCTCGGCGGCAAGTTTGAGAGTGTCAGCGGTGTGCCGGATGGTATAGCGTTTCTCCTGGGCATGATGAACAAAATAGAAAGCGGCATTGTTGATATTATCTGGACAAGCGGAAATGTCGAGGGCTACAGAGATCAGGCCGGGGGAATAGGCTTTAATATTCTCGATAAGGCTTTTCAAAAAGGGGTCGATCTGTCGATGCTGGGTGATTCAGCCAACGGCAAGTACATGAATACCTCTATCAGGAAGTATATCGAAAACTGTCTCTTGTTTGAGGTTGGAAGACCGGGCAGTACAATCAATGTTAATGACATTAATAATAATACTGATCTTGTTCCTGTTTTTGAAAAAGCGGATAGTCCATCAATTTACACAACATGGTATGACTCAAGTAAACCTGCCGGACAGTCTGTAAGCTGCGATGTAGCCTGGAACAGTCATATCAAAACCTATCTTACAGGCCTTACCACAGCTTCTACTGCTGTTGTTAATTTCTGGGACCAGAGATGCGCACAGGCAAACTTAGGTGCTGCAAATTACGGGGGAACAGGCGGATCTGATATTGGACAGGTTTGCAAGACAAAAGGCGAGGATCTACTTAACTTTCTTCTCAGCACATCCGGCAACAGCGCAACAATGATGAAACAGTATCTTCTTGCATCAGAGCTGGACAAGGTTATTAAAGAAGGTTCGGCTGATGAGGCTGTCAAGACTTATGGAGATTATACCAAGGGCCGCGATCTGATAGGTTTTGCAATTATACTGAATGAATGGATGCCAACTATAAAAGGAGTTTATTGTTCAATATTCCTTGGACTTATACCATTTGTTTGCCTTCTTGTTCCCACTCCTTTATGCGGCCGCGCCCTTACTTTTATTTTCGGCAGTTTTTTCTTTCTTGCGGCCTGGGGTATATGCGATGCAATTATTCACTCTATGGCCATGGATTATGCGGTTAATTCCTTTCGTGAAATCGCGCAGGGTCAAATGGGTCTGAAATCAATGATTATGTTTGAATCCGAAAGCGCAAAGGCAATGGCGGCATTCGGGGGATCCCGCATGATGTCTCTTATGATGGCAGGCACTATGAGCAACATACTCATCAAATTCGGCGGCAGCGCTTTTGCTCACATGCTCTCGCAAACCGCAAATTCCAGTGACGGAATAGAAGCCGCAAAAAAGGCCATTGACCCTATAGCTCATGCTGCTGCGATGAAGGGTCCTGCCGAGGCTATGCCTGTGCAGGCAGTAGCCGGTGGTTACTCCTTTCGGGATCGTGTTACTGCCGGCGCTACAAGCCAATTTAGTCAAATAGAAACAAACCTTGGCGCTGCTGAACGGCTTGGCGGGGGAATGAGCGGCCCTGTGGGGGGAATGACCGCCGGTATCAGAAGCGGGCAGGCTCGTTCACTTCAGACAGCGGGCCAGGTTTACAGTCGTGAACAAAAACAGTTTATTGCCGCTCAAACAGGCAGAAATGAAGACCGTGTAGAACAAAGCCTTCAAAGATATCAAGTCAACGCATCTGAATCACGGGCATCTGCTGTGGAGCAATTAGCTCATGAATGGGAAAAAACACCTCATGAGGTTATGAGGTTAATGGAAAAAGCAAAAATTGGCGATTTCAAGGGTCTGAAACAGGCGTATGACAGCGCAAAGGAGACAGGATTTAAAGGCTCGATTGATGATTTTACCGCAACAATGGCAAGAGTTGATAAAATGGGCGGTTTTGAAAACAGCGCAGCAGTCGAGAAGTTTGCCAAAGAAAACGGTTTTCCCGGCACAGAATCATTCTTGAAAACCCAGGCAGAATACAGACGATCTCAGGACGCTTCCATGATTAAAGGATTGCAGGAACAATCTGCTGACGGAAGTACAGGAGACATCGGCGCTGTACTTGGCCGGGCACAGGCCGAAGAAACCATGGCAAAACATGATTATATCCAGGATGTCGGCAAAGATGGCGTGTATCTCCAAAGCGCTGGGAAATTGTATAATGAAGCCTCTAAAATAGCGGTAAGGCAGGCATTGGACGATATTGCAAAAACAGGGAGGGTTTCCGGAGGCATTCAAAACTTGCTGAAAAGAATAGAAGGCAGCCATATTGGCCGTGCCATGCTCGCAGCACAGGGTATTGGTGACAGGATAATCAAGCCGGATGAAGCGCAAAATTTCAGTTCATGGCTTGGGAGCAGGGGAACAAATGTTGATGCCAAACAGCTTGAGGGAGCAACCGCGCAGATGAATGTCTGGGCGGATAAAAGGGGCAACCTTCAACCTTCCCTCCTCCTTACAAAAAAAGGCGAAGCGCTTGCCACCATGAACTATGCTACGAATCAGGTTGCCCTTAGCAGCAAAGAGCAGGTAAAGGCGTTTACCGGCAAAGAAGGTGATCCCGGTATGTATACAGTACGTTCCACGCCGGAAGGTTCTGTTGTGGCAATGGAAGGCAAGGGAGGATTCAGGGCAAGCACAAGCAATGTCATACTCAGGGAAAATGCCGACAGCAAGGGCTACCATCTGGAAAAGGTCAGTCCGGAGACTGGAAAAGCTGTTAGGGGACATACGGAGAGTGGCGCGAGTGCAACTACGTATAACGATCATGATCAGTTAAAAGGCGGAACTGATATAGACCGTAATACAATGATGAATACAGCTATATCAGGCCAGGATATAGCTGCCAACCGAATTATAAATGCACCAACAGTTGCCCGGAGAGAACAAGAAGAAATTATGCAGGCCAGAGCTTTGGCGGAAGGTCTTGGAAGCATTGTAAGTAAGAAAGGCAAGTATGCAACCTTTGTTGATACTGGAGTGGGTGGAAGCCTGAGTGTGGGCATTCCTGGGGGAAAACTTACTGAATTTATTACAGGCGTTGGGGTAAAAGGACAGACTGATCTAGGAATTGGGCAGAGGAATGCAGAAGAATATAATTACAATCTTTTTTACGGTATGATTAGGCGGATGCAGGAAACGGCACATGAGAAATCAATGCAGCCTGACGGAATATTTGATCATAACAAATACAGAGAGTTATATACTTCCGGTATTCAGGATATGGCACAAGGCGTGGATGCTCTATCAAAAGGCAAATCGGAGTTCAGTTTTGGCGCAAGTAGTATTGTTGGATCGCCGTATGAAACCATGAAAAGCTGGGGGAAGGAGGAACAATCGTCTCCAAAAGCGCCAATTTTTCATGAAATTATCAGGCCATGAGCCGAAAAGGGACGAGTGGTCTTAACGGGGAAAATAATGGTCCCAAGGGGGTTCGTTTATGTCACTCAGAAAGGGGCCAAGAGGACTTTTATCTATTTTCCAAGATTCATCATCTATTTCTTTAGAATGATCATAAATTACACCCATCTTTTTGCCTCTTCTGTGAAGCACAATAGCATACACAATCATAGCGGCAAAAGGAATCCCGAATATGATCCCAAACATGAGAGTAGCTAAGGTGCCTGCATCCATGTTATGAATGAAAGATAGAAAGTACGCTTTGACGCTGATGATGAAAGATAATATATCTGTATCTATGTCTTTGAGAAAATTTATGATGGTATTCATATTATTCTCCTTGAATAGCGACTATCTCATTAATTCAGATGGCTTTTATACTGAAACCACCAACGGCTCCACCTCATCCAGATTTATGATTTTTTTAGCATGCCATAGGTTGTAACTATCCTGCATCGCCAACCAACTTTCAGGAGTACGCCCCAGCCCCTTAGAAAGCCGCAAGGCCATTTCAGGACTCACGTTACTCTGACCTTTAATCAAACGTAAAAAGGTGGAAGGTGATACCTTGAGTTTAAGGGCGACGCTACGATAGCTTATGTTTAGTGGCGCCAAATATATTTCCCGGATAAACTCTCCAGGATGAGGTGGATTGTACATACCCATTAGTGATAATCCTCATAATCGACAACATGTACGTTGCCATCTTGAAATTTAAATGTGATACGCCAGTTCTTGCTTACATCTATTGCCCATAAACCCACTCTATCACCCTTCAAGGGATGTAAACGAAATCCTGGCAAGTTAATGTCTTCAATGTTAGTTGCGGTATCCATAGCGATTAAACGCATTCTGAGCTTTTGTTTGTGATATGGCTGAATTCCTGCTACGCTGCCGGTATTGTAAAAATTTTTCAAACCTTTATGCTTGAATGATTTAATCATGTCATTTTATACTCTATATTGCGCAATATGCAACATGTTTTCGGTAAAAAGAATTATTGCAGATAATGCAGAGTGATATCCGCTCGCTCATGCCCCATATTCCAGCTTGTCTGCGACAAACATTGTTCGTGTGTGTATCCAGCCTTTTGAAGCTCAGCAAACCTCTCTTGAGCATAATTCCATCTTAGGCCATGTGACCCTGTGTATTTCTGGTTGGATTGTTCTGCGGCGGCTTTCAGGGCTTCTCTGTATCCATTAGCGTTGCTGATTCGAAATTCTCCGTGTTCGGCAATATGCATTTCAAGCTGGTGATACGTTTTTAGAGATAGAAAGATAATCCGCCCTTTCCCTCCTTTTGTGTCAGCAGGATCCAGACGAACCCGACCAACTTCACATCCTGCGATATCTTTTCCTATGCTCTCAAGCTGATTGGAGTGGATGAGCGAGCTTTCATACAATCGAGCGCCGCTTTCATGCTGGATACAAGCGGCAATCTGATAAGATTTGTTGTCTATGTTTTTAATGAGTTGGCCAGGATCGACATAAGAGCGGGTCTCTTGAAACCTTTCCAGTGTCTGAGCCGCTTCCTGCCGAACATCTTTCATGCTGGAACGAAAGTCGTAATGCTGCCCGGATTCTGTTTTCTCCGCAAATCCGTTGATGGCTCTCTCAAGTTTCGACAATGCTGCCGCTTCTTTTTGAAATGTGGCGTATTTTACGCCGTCTGCAATTCGCGATTCAAGATATGTCCGGACATGCTCACCTTTGATGTTCTCTATATCACGCACGCCAAGTTCAGCTTTGGCAAAGTGGCCGAACTGATGCCAGATATCTTTGTAGCTTTGCGCTGTAGAGTACGAATATATATTAATATGCTTCCCGATATCCGCCCAGGTTTTAGCCCCTTCCGTCCGGGCTTCCACCTTTGCGACATGTTTCGACAAGCCGGGCGTGAAAATTTCAGATTTTAAAAAAATCTGATTAACCTGGTAGTTTATGGACCCTCTGATTCCACGCCTCCTTCTCAATCACAAAGCCAATGGATAAGCTATTATTGCATCCAAAATTTGATCAACGCACCCAATTACGGGTCGTTACAATCTTGAGTCTACCTGCTTGCTTTTAAAAGAAAGCTGACTGATCCCGACTCAGAGTATCTAACGTGTGACCGCATGCCACACGACCGAAATTAGAAGCATCGGTATGCTCATTATCACACATGCCTCGCATTGCACGATCTGTGTAATTAATCATTTCCGGTCAAAATCCATATTGCCTGCAATATCGGCATCGCGCCTGATACGCCTGGCTTTTTCGGCCGGCATCACGCCTGGCCTTGGTCCGAAAATGTTCCGGGTGGCCAAACATCATGACATCATGTTTGGCAAGGTGGGACCCGATGACTGATTGTGGTTCGACCCAAATTGCTTGAGGTATCGGCATCGCGCCTGACACATCCAGCTTTTTCGGCCAGCATCACGCCCGGCCTCTGGGTCTATCAAATCTTACAACCGTCTAAGTGGACGGTCATCTGCTTTGACGATCAGTCTACGTCAACTAAATCCTTCAAACACCGCGTGCGCCGGTTGCCCTGGCATCCGCCAGTAAATCACCACATCAGGCATCGCATTATCCAGAAGGTTGGATAATAAAAAACTAAATGAGATCCGTTGCCACGCTAACTGTTATCGGGGCGGTTACAGGGGTGATCCTGCAAACTCCGTTGTTCCAGATCATTCTGGCTATGAAGTGGACGGTCACCATCAGCATTCAAAATGCCAGAGAATAAAAAAGATGGTTTATCTAACTATATAATAGCAACGGAGTGAAATTTTCGGTTGTCGTTATTATAGAAATAGAATGTTTACACAATTCATCAAGGAAATCGGATCGATACATATCGAAGAATATTATTAATATATTTCGCGGCGAAGCCGCTTTCTGCTCGCAGAAAGCGGCTGGTTATATTAGGTTTTTGAGGTTTTCTACTTGGCAGATTCTGCCTGATTTTCTACATAATATTATAAAAATAAAAGGAAATTATGTATAATATCACAATTCCCGAAAAGATTTTCCATCTGCCGGAAACAGAGGTAAAGCGCTTGTTGGTGTGGTATGCCAAACAGCCTCTAAAAATCCAGATTGAAGCCATGAAGCTATCGAGTGATCTTTTTTTTCAGTGGCGGGATAAGTATCCGACTGAAAAAAACGAGGTGAGATTTGGGGCCTTCGTGCTTGCGCTAAAAAAGATGCGACGCTTTGATCACATCATCACTGGAAAAAACCCAAACCATGACCTGGAAGAAATTCGCAAGGTGACCGAAATGAAAGCGGATCGATTCCTGGCCCGGAAAAAAGCTGAAAGAAAAAGAAAAAAACCATCTAAGAAAAGAGATAAGATCCTAATGTATAGCCAGGAAATTAAGATGCTGCGAGATAAGGGTTTCAGCTTTCGGTTGATCGCTGAATTTCTCAAGGTCAACAGGCGTTTTTCAGTCCATTGGACGTATATAGAGAAACTGTGGGAGCAAATAGAAAAGTGAGCATAGTTGGCAGGGTGGATAACGAAGCCTGAAACAAAAGCAAAGTAAGCGCTCAATAAACCGCATCTTCACATAGCCGAGCATAGATGTCCATCTGAATAATCAATACAAACAAACCAATATGATCATTATCTCCATTTTTTGTAAAAAGCTGGCGTCTTTTAGAAATTCAGTTTTTTGTACTAATTACATGCGCCAAACCGAATAACAACAGGGCTAATTAGAAGAAATAATTATGGGTAGTTTTAAGGAGCAAGATCCACGGCGAGTAACGAGTACAACAGATTGATCTTGCCAGCAGAGCAACTCAAGAATTCAATAATTTTTATGCAGATAGGGTTTGTATATCACAATTTTTAAAGTGTTTCAATTTGTTATGTATAGATAGTAGCTATATGTAACGAAAACATCTGCGGTTTATCCAGAAAATATTTTTATTGCATTAAATTTTCCAAGCAAGGGAGTGCAATCTCTTTTCAATTTTTTTAAGAGTATCGATTAAGTCATTTTCATTGGGCAATTTGCCAATAACCAATTCTTTAAAAATTGTTCGGTATGTTGATTTGATATGATTCCAGGTAACTTCCGGGTCTTTAAAAATTAATGCTGAGCAAGGGTGCTCTTTTAACCAGGCATTATTATTTTTATAACTGATAAAATCGTCTTTTCCGACCTTCACCAACATTTTATAAAATTCAGCACTTTCAAAAAAAGATTTAATTGATCCATTACTCAGCATAAGATGGATATCATATACGTGCCTGATTTTGTTTGACAGATTTGTGTAGGGATCACCCGTTTGTGAAAAACGGACCAGGCTCATTATCTTTTCACAAAATGTTCGTTCTATGCTTAAAGCCTGAACTTTAAATGGCTGTAAACCGTACTCCCTTATCAAAGCCTCCTGTCCTGTGAGGTTCATCACTTCAAAGATATAACTACTTATTTCTTCATTTGTAAACGGTTCATAATTCCCAAGCCAGGTGGCTTCAAGTATAATTTGCTCTCTTGCCTGCCCGAAACTTCCCTCAAAAAGCCTGTTATACAGGTGAACTGTTTTTCTGATATTACCCTTCTTGTTTGTCAAACCTGTGACTTGAATTTCAGGCAATACATTTTCAACAACCTTGCTTATGCTTTGAAGCTTTGTTTTCAGTTGGTTGTCGTTTTCTCCTTCATTGCGAAATACAACCAGATCAATATCCTCTGAAAACCTCTGAATAAGTTTATGACATTTTGAAAGCGATGTTCCGCCCTTAAAAACAATTTGATCCGCTATATCTGAATGGAATATTTCATATAGCACCAAGGTTACCCAATAATCTTTTTCGACATAGATCTCCGGAATGTTAAATCGCTGCGAAGCAGATAATACAGCATCCTGGAAAAGCTCTTTATTTTGATGCAGTTTCAATTTATTTAATATTCCATTTTTGTGCTGTTGAAAGAATTTGTTTTTCTATTCCCAAATCATAAACAGTCAACGGATTCAGGCTTTGTTTTAATTGATTTGTGTCCAGCTCGGTTTTTAATTTTTCCAATAAAGCCCCAAGAAATGCACGGGTTCGGGGAGGATATTCCAAGGCGTATCGAATAAAACGTAAAAGTTCTTTTTGTTTTAATCCTTTTATGAAATTCAAAAGATAGCTGACAGCCATAACCTTATCCAAATTTGGGATTTTTTTTAAATCCTTTAACACATCAAGTATTTCAAGCAGATAGAAATTATTATTCGTAACATCAATATAACTTTTTACTCTCCGCACTTTAACATTGCCAATTTGAGTACGAATTTCTTTAACCTTGCTTGAAACCTTTATATCTTTTGGAACCTGAGTCGTTAACCCAATTCTGTTATACAATGCGGTACCTGTTATATAAGCTATCCTTTTATTACCAATAAACAGGTATGGACGTAACAGTTCTTCTTCTCTTGGCTTTAATTCTCCAAATAAAGTTTTTTTGGGTTTGTAAAAAACCCCTGTTGAGATCCGCTTTATCGTTTTTTTTGCAATCAGTCTTTCAATGGCTTTTGCAGCAGCGCCATACTCTTTATTTGAAACACACAGTTGCTTATACTTAAACGTGGTACCCTCAGGTATTTTATTGATTTGTCTATTTATCTTTTCTGTTATTTTCATTTTCACTGCACCCCAACTTTAGAAAAAACATAGGGAGAACATAAGATTTTGTCAAGTATTTTCCGGAAGATACTTGACAAAATGGAGGCTGAAGTGGACCTGTTTCGCGGTGTTCTGGTGAAAGAATGGGGACGAATAGGATACAAAGGCCGAAAAAACAAGAGTGTTTTCCGGCCACATATACTTGCGTGGCGCGAGTGGGACCGAACGCTTAAAAAACAAGATAGCATGGATATGTGTGGTAAAAGACATGATGGGCTCCTTCTGGTTATGAGGCTCCGGAGAAATAGAAATCCATTATTCCCTTGAGGTCTTGGAATGAACCTACCCACGCCTTTGCCGCATCCTGGCTTTCAATGGTGACAGGCAAGACAGGACTTGGTACTCCAGACTTATTATAATTATTGTCGAAGGATACATTGTAGGAACCATTACGCTGTTCTTTTACTCTCATGATGTTTCCGCCCCGGTAGTAGATATTTATGTAACCCTTACGAATTGCAAGCATGAGCGTATGGTCATCTTTTACGCGTTGGAGTATCGGTTGAAGCAAACCATCCGAATTAAGCAGATCATTCATAAAAGTCTTTGACAGTCCTCTCATTTAAACCTCTTTTATATACCCATTATGACCTGTAGATACGCGGAAAAGCCAGTCCGTGTTGAAGCTGTTATGACTTCATTGGTTTTTTAATTTTCTCTTTGGCTATCCTCCCATTTAATTCTTTTTCTTGTTGCTTCTTCTTTAGAAATATTTTCACGAATAATATATTCTCCTTCTTTATTCATAGTTACTTCTTGATAAGCGACAAAAGCATAACATTTAATTCCAAATTCTTCATAAATTGTTATTTCAAATCCTCTTGTTTTATTGTCAACATAAATTCGCTGAAAAGAAACCCATATTTTGTCATCATCTATAGTTGGTTTTAGCCCGTCTTTATTTGATTTTATATACCTGATTGAATAAATATTTAAAAGATAAGCAGTTATTCGGCCACGTTGAATAACTTCATCGATATCAACATTATTAAGCATTTGTTGAGGTTTACTACCTTCTACAATAGAGCCTATAGGTAAACCTAACATAAGGATTCCGAGTACATCTCCGGCCGCTTGATTACCTGAAAAAGTATCTAATATATAATCATCTTTTTCATAACATTGAGATTTAAGGCTATTTCTAAAACTGCCATTGTCAGACTTAATCATGGGAACCGGACTGCACCCCATAAACATAAACAAAAAAGGTAGAATAACAATTAAATATTTTTTCATAATTTCATCCCCTTTTTTAAAGAATTATCCATATCCTTATATTCTGATATTACTTTTCAATAAACTCTTGGTTATTAATCGGAACGCAGTTTGGTTTTTGAATTTTATTAATCAACCAAAACCCGAAGTCCGGGGAAGCCTTTAATCCCCCCCCCTACTCATAATATGCCTACATTTCACAATATTTACAAATCCCACAGAATACCCCCCTATCAAATCCAATCCCCAAAAATAAATTCAACTATCCATAAAAAACCCTCTCAGGCTTTCTGAGGCGCTCTTCAGACGACTTTTTTATACTGGCTCATAATCTTTTTTTCTTCCCCTGCCTTTTCTGAAGTCGGTTGTAAGTATGGTGTGTTAATCCCAAGGAAGGGTTGCGTGTCGCCATACTGTCAAGGCAGGTAGGAAGCCTAACCGAAAAGTGGCATTTTTTCAGTTATTTCAAGCTGTTTGAGGTATTGATTGCATATAAATATCGCAACTATCTGTGAATAAGGCTGAATGTTTGATAGCAGACATCTGTAACCCAGGCTAACCGGCGCGCGGCCTGGGACTTTAGTGTAATACCTCGCCACTCTCCCCCCGCGTCCGGTTCAGCTTGTTGTTGGAACTCCTCGATTAAACACAAAAGGGTTTGTATCTGCTCTTTGATAGATTCGAATTTCCCGGTTTTCGCCCCAGTCATCTCGTCCATATAAAGGCCGCGATTGACTTCAATCATTATTGACGCCACTCGGCGATCTTTCCTGCAGAATTCCATCGGCACCAATGTCCCTCCGTATGGCTGATTTATTCCCACACTGTAGCCCATCTTCTTGAGGTTCAGCGCAATTAATTGGATCAATGCCTTCGGCGTATGGAATGAATCCGTACCAAGGCAAACATCATGCCGATTTTTGTCTTGATCTATTTCATAGGGTAACGGTGATGACGGAAAGCTATGACAATCAATCACCAGTGCCTTCCCATTTTTAGCCAGAATGGATGAAACCGCTTGAGATAGACTTGCATGGTGTGGAATGTAGTATTTTTCAAGCATTCTCTTTCGAGTATTTGAGTCCACTGCATGTCGAAGTGCTTTCCCTTCCGACGTTTTGGTGTAAATTACCCCCATACCCCGAGATGCCATAATTTCCAACGCATCATCTTCAAAACGCTCTGGATCAAGGATTAATCGGCTGACCGGGTAGCGCACAAACTTACATTTTACGATATCTGATGTAAAGAGTTCGTCTGTGTACCAATCCGTCATTTTAAGGATTTCATCGGCTAACAATTCGTCCGAAAGAAGTATGTCTTCACGTTCCTCCGCTGGGATGTAGCTGGAACTGTGAGGGATATGAAGCACGGTTATAATATTCAATAGGTTCCTCCTCCAAGCGACCCAACAATTAATATACGTAATCTTTAATATACCGGTTTAAAAAACTGTTCAAGGAAGTTTGCTATTTTTGTATTCGTTCTCTATTGCGGTTCAGATCCAGGGCTGTAAAACAAAAAGCCCCATCCTTCATACGGCTGAAGAAATGGGGCTTTATTTTTTTTGTAATCCAATGATTGGTCACGTGATCCTCCTGCTTGAGGTTCAAAAAACAGACCGAAATTAATCTAAAGCAATATAGATTAAGTGAATATACAAGTCAATTTATTATCTTTTTCGGGATTAAATGCTTGCGAGATACGGATGTTGTTCCCTTGAATTGCGGAGTTGTGATGGCTAATCGGTATCGCAACATTTTTCTGAATTTTATGGTGTCGAGGTTTATAGCAGAGATCAAAAGGTGCGGTAATGCAGGGCATCCCCTGGACCGAAAACCGGGAGGTTTTCGGGATCAGGTGCATGCCATTGTTGAACTCAAATTCGTTAAGGGAAACAACGAGTTCAAATGACTCCCTGACATCATTGTCGTAAGAATGCCGGAGAATTATTCGAGAGTCTGAGATTCGGCAATTATATTTCAATCCTAAGTTTCCCAATCTTACTAATACTGAGAAATTCCGATGGCTGTGCCTGCCTTGCCTCACCATAACTGTTTACTCGTCGATCCGCAGTACACAAAAAGCAGGCCTTTCGGGCGCGGGTAATACCGACATAATGCAAGTTGGCATCCTGCTCCAGGGTAGGGTATTCAGGATTATCCCAATCATTTCCCGGGCCTGGTCTTTTTGCTGGCAAGACCCATTCATGCAAGTCTAGATGAAATACGATATCAAACTCAAGTCCTTTTGCCTTGTGAAGCGACATAATCTGTATTTCCTCGTCTTCAGCAGCTTTAAAAAACTCCGGCAAAGTGGCAGGATCTGATTCTGATAATAATCTGACAGCTTCTTCTGAAATGGCCTTTGGCAACAAGGCTTGCGCAATCTCGACAAGTTGCTCGCAAAGCTCATCGTCTGCGATACCCCGGACTTTTCTTATTTGTGTTTTGACCTTTCTGACCTCGGAAACAGAGATGCGTGTGCCTGAATTCTCGACAATATCCTGAGCTGTATCATTATCGTTATAGCGATAGGATAATAGAGCCGCAAAGATTTTGGCCCAAAGACTTAGATGATTTTCAAGAGGGTGGGTATCAAAATAGCGGTGCTTGGAAAGCAGGCTTGAATTGATTTCCCTTCCCGTACCACCCCCGCGAACAAGGATGCTTATTTCGCTGAATTTTTCTACGTCATATTTTTCGACAAGTTGTGGAATCCGCGCATCAATCCATGCGCTAATGCTGGCTGTATTTCCGGCGCAGTGCTTGTGAAACATTCTTGTTTCATCTGTTTCAATCAATTCAGCCCTCTCATCCAGAAATCTAAGGGAATAGTTTATTATCGAGGGATGGGAGCGGTGGTTTTTGGTAATGGGGAATGTTGTAAATTCTTCCTTTTTAGGAAGGTTTAAGAGGTATTTGGGGTCCTTGTTGGAAAATCCGAAAATAGACTGATCGGGATCGCCGACTGCTATTGCTGTGAGACCAAAAGATTGCAATTTTAGGAAAAGCTCATGTTGCTCAAGGCCCGAGTCCTGGTATTCATCAACAATTATATGGGTATATCGAGTTTTAAGATAACGCTGGCAGGCGGGTGAGTTTTCGATAGTATACTGGGCAAGGGCACCATTCGTTTCCAGAAACAGTACGCCCTTTTTAAACCAGGAGCGTATGGCGCCAAGATGTTCTTCGAGCTGATCAAGGCTGACAGTGTTTTCAGTAATACCGGAAAAGGCCTCCTGTTCGTCTTCCGATAAATCACTAATTTTTGTCACTGTAATTTCTTTTTCCGGCCTTCCCCACAGGTGAGGGAGAAAAGGTATGATAATCTCTGAATCACAAAACTTGTCGATGGTGCCAAAAAAGCTAGCCTTGATATCTATGCCGCCACTTGTGCTACGCTTTTTAAGCTCATCACTCGCCTTGTTTGTGTATGAGATCGCGATCACGCCCTGATGTGAGGGAAGATCCGGTAATTTACGCTTGATCAGTCTGGAAAGAACAGTGGTTTTTCCGCTTCCGGGTTTGGCTATGGCCACAAGAGAGCCATCAAAGTTAATGACATTTTTTTGTTCTTTTGTCAGGGTAATTTCCGACATGAGAGATATCCCAGTTTAACTCCGGCGCCCAGCCGAGAGTTTGGCAAGATGCTTTAGCGGTTTTGCCAGATCATCCTCTGCAAGGGTGGAGACGGAATTGCTGTGGCGTACAAGAAATTCACCCATTCTGATCGCCTTGCGTTGTTGCAGGTATTTTATGGCATCTGCATGATTTTCGGCGCCGGTGAATTCCAAAAGAGCATCCGTAAGGGCTTCGACCAGATCGGTTTCAAGATCCACTTTGGCAACATAGATTCCCTTCGGATTCAGGGTCTTGGATTCTTCTTCATGCTCGGCTGAAAGCTTTGATGGATGATCAATCGTGTCATGATCATTGTATACAGCTTCATTAGCTATTTTTAATGCACGATTTAGTCCTGAAAACCGGTATTTCACAGGGTCTGATCGGGGAACTTTTGTGACATCATTATCGGTCCTCATGACCCATGGTATTTCCATCGCGCCGAGGATCCTGATATAGACGGGAAAATCTACGCCATCAACAGAGAGCAAGCACAAATTAAGGAAGTCGAGGTCAATACCGATTTGCTTTGCAAGGGCCTTGTAGAACAGGACTTCGGAAGGTCCTTCAACGAGAAAGACACCATCGGAGAAAAATGCTTCCGCAGGAATTACGCTCATTCTGTAACCCATCTTTGCCCAGGCTTCCTTGATACAGTTCGAGCAACCTTTATTGGCAGCGCGTGTTGCTCCTGATTTCTCAAGAAGTTTTACAATGCGATCGGGAGCAAATTCCGAAGTGATGTGGGGTGAGTGAGTACTTATCAGAACCTGTCCGCCCAGCTTATTGGTGAGATAGGAAGCGAGTTTCCTTTGCTGGTGGGGATGGAGGTGGGCTTCCGGCTCTTCGATACAATAGATAATTGCCTCATCTTCAAGGTCGTGTTCAACCTCGCTTTTTGCCTTCCACAGTGCAAGCAAGATCTGGTTGTTCCGGCCATCACCGCCTAGGCCAACGCTGACCCCGCCGGTACTTGCTCCAAGGGTGAGCTGGTCCAGGAATTTTGAAAAATCCACACTCTTTGCTTCAAGCCCAACAGTAAAACCGGCATTATGATGGGATAGCTCCTGTAATTCCGTATTCAGGGAATCAGTCGCTTTCTCGACATAGCTTAGTTTAGCGATCGAGGCGTTTATACGATCAAGCGATGTTTTGATTTTACCCTCTCGGGTGTTATCAGCATCTTTCTCGTTGCCATCACGACTATTCTTTGAAATTTTTAGAAGATTACGGCGCTCCCTGCTAATAAAGCTACCCAGATCCCTCGTGCTTTCCACATACTTGAAATGAATGCTTTTCAGGTAATAGCGGCTTTCGATTTCTTCCAGCTCATTTTTTGAATGGCCGATGAACAGGCTACTCGTCAGGCTCTCCCTTGATGCGCGGTAGGAAATAAAACACTTCCCTTTATCACTTACATATCCCTTAAGGCGGGAGATGACAGCATCCTCCTTGATATCTTCAAACTTGATGGTTATGGCGAGTTGATCGGCATGATTACCCTTTGCATCTATATGAAAATCTGACTCTTTCGGCTCCAGCTCAGTCTCGGGGATAGACCGGTCAAGTAAAAGCCTGATTGCATAAAAGAGGTTCGTCTTCCCAACATCATTTGCGCCTATGACAAGGCTGTTGCCGTTAAAGCGTATAACGGAAGATTTAAAATTCCTGAATCTATTCAGGTTGATGCTTGCTATTCTCATGGCAACTGACTTATTTCCTTTCTGCAGACAGGACAAGTTAAGTTTTCTTACTTCTTGATCTCATTTGTCCAACGCCGCGTCTGAACAGCGGGCGCGATTTTTAGCCCGTCTGCGTCCAGGCGCATGTTGGACAAACCCTTATTTTTCTACGTCACTTCACGGATATAGGTGAGTACGCCATCCTTGAGTGACTCAAGCACAGTGTCAATTGGTATACCGAAGTTCGGACTGCTTGCTGCACGGTTTGGAAATAGTGTTGTCAGGAGGTTCCAAGTCTCCATGTGCGTATTTTTTCCAGAATCGTACTCATACTCTCCATGTGCAAATCTATTCCGAAGCCATTTGATGAGTTGTACGTGCTCTCCCCCATTTTGGGAACGGTCAGGATCACTTCTGTAAGGAACCACGCCATGCTCCTCTAATACCGCCATAATAGATATAACGAAGCTGCGGTTTATGAAACTGCCGATATGATTCAACTCTTGCACATCTTCTTGTTTTAGAGGTGTGGCAAGGTTAACGAAGTAGTTAGCACCACGGTTTTGATACCATCCCGGCGAGATATAACCAGTTAGTCCGATTGCGTCTGAATCGGTACATGGACACAAAGCTCTTGCCTTGACCGCGCTGTTCCAAAGTTTCTCAATTGCATCGTATGCTGCCTTGTTCATCTCAACCTCTCCCTATCAGCTTACTTGATCTGTTTTCTATTGATCTGGTCCAACAGTGTTGATAAATGTAAAATTTTCCCATGATATCAGACTATATATCTGGAAAATATCTCCATGTATTCATATATTAAGTTCAACTAAGGAAGCCGTAGTGCAAAGCTATGAGCTTCGACTATGTGGCGATATCTTGCCAGGTTATAACAGCCAGGATTGAATAATTTTATTGAAGATATCTACTTGATATCGTAAGATTTGTCAAATAGTTAGCTAAACCCTTATAACCCAAGAAGAGGAGGTATCACATGAAAGCATCACAAGCAGTAAAATATTGTATGGAGTATCACAGGACAAATTCACAAAAAAAATACCATCCGAACATCTGACTTCGTCCTATCAAGATTCACCAGCCAATTTGGCAACAGAGAACTGGACTCCATAACGACTGATGAAGTCCTTTCTTTCCTTAACCAAATCACCGATGGGTGCAGACAGACAACCAAGCGTACCCGATATTCTCCGTTGTCATCATTTTTCAATTTAATAAAAAACACAGTTGACCCAAGGCTTCAAAATCCTTGCACTACTCCTATACTTAGAAAACTGTTTAGACCTGCCAAAATAGCTTCCTGGACTATTCTGGAAAAGGATGTTGTTGACGAAATTATTTTCAGAACGGTCAAACCAAGGAATCGTCTGATGCTGGAACTTATGGCACGTGGTGGGATGAGAATTGGGGAGGTACTGAAACTAACACCTAAAGACGTTGAAGATCGAAGACTGATTCTCAGGAGGCCCAAGAGCGGTAGAGAGGCTGAAGCCGTCTTTATCCCTAAAAAGGTTGCTGATAGGTTAAAAGAATATATCAAGGAGGAAGGAATCAGTCCTGAGCAAAGAATCTTCCCAATAACTTACCAGGGAGCCAGGATGGTAATACAAAAAGCAGGCAAGCTCGTAGGTGTCCATTTAAGGACTCATGATCTCAGAAGACACGCTGCGACCTATGCATCACGGGCAGGCACACCAATTGAGATTGTGAGCAAGGTAATCCTCAGGCACTCTAATCTGTCAACAACTCAGAGATATTTAGGGAGAGTCAGTGACACTGAAGCTATGAGATGGATTGAGAATTTGTACGGGTAGTAAAAAAATAAAATCAGGGTGGAGCATACCGCTTCACCCTGTTTAGGACATCATCTGTTTAGATATGTTTTTGAAACCTAAAAATTTGGGGCTATTAAATTGTTGCCATCAATAGCAGATATCTGTAACAATGAGTTCAGCGGGTTCCCCGCTGGAACGATTGGTTATCGATCTCTGTTTCCATTTTGGCAACTTCATTTCTTAGTTCATCTAGCTTACTGATGTTGAAGTTAAATTGATCATATTTCTGAGCTTCAAACTGGTCTCTTTTTCTCTTCAAATAATGTTTAGGATTCCAATCTTTTTCTGCGAATATCAGATATAAGAAAGATATGACTAAGGGGATTGAACCTAATATATATGTCCATTTTTCCATGTCATTCCAGCCCAACTTCCAAATTAAGTAATAAATAAATAGGTAGTAAAGAACGACAGGAAATCCTATCATGATTTTGAACTTCACAAGCTGTTGCGAGACTATCTTATCAATTGGCAGCTTTTGCTTTTCCAATAAATTTAAAGTTGCTTTTTTTTCTTGTAACAAATTTAATCTTGTCTGTACGAGGTCATTTTGAAGATCATTTTCTTTTGTTTCCTGTATTCGTAGCTTTTTCTCTTTAATGTCCAATTCCTTTATTAATTTACGGTTCTCCTCCGCCTGCCTCGCCGCTTGGTTTTTGAAATGCTCTTGTTCTTTAACAAACTGTTCTATGCTGTCCTCCGTTATAGCATCGAGAATTGAAGAAATGTCATCACGTTTAATATCTTCCGGCTTTCTTACTTGAGTCCTTAAATGAACAATTCGTCCTTTAACTTGATCTTCCGTTAATTTGCCTTCCTTGAACTGCGTTTGTAATTCCTCGTATTTTTCGCCAACAGTCTCATTTAAGATGGAAGATAGTACTATTTGAGCTTTCGTTATAATATCGAATGCTTTTGGAAAAGCCCCATTACCAAATCCTTTGTTGAGTTTGAACCAAAATTTATTTGTCAGCCAATACAACGTCGTTGCTAATGGAACTGTTGCGCCAGTCTTAATCAGATTATGCCAAGCAACTTTAATAGTTTTTGAATTCCCGGTTATTAAAATACATCCAATATTGTCAAAATTATTATTGGTTCCTTTTTTGCGACATATATTTATGAAGTTTAAAAAACGAATGTTGTCAGAGATATCAAAACCGACTTCCGCTGAAATATCCTCAATTGTTTTCTTGTCAATGATATTGTACTGAAAGTTGTCTTCTTCGTAATAACTACTAATGTCATCTTCTGCAATGCCGTTGTTTTTTATAAATAGATAAAAATCGGATTTCTTAGCTATAACATCGCTTGCCGCCGTACAACCCTCGATGATTGCGTTCATCGCAGTCACTTTAGGATTAGGCATTTCCTTTCCCTCGACTATAAATTGTGCCTTGGTAAAATAGCTTTCAATTTCATTTTTTACTTCTTTAAAATACTTTAACTTGATAAGTCTCTTCTGTGATTTCCTGTTTATTTCTTTGACATATTCAAAGAAATCATCAAAAAGTGATTTGTACAACTTTCCATTATAACCAGCACAATGAAATAAGATTTCGGTGTCAAGATAGATTGTCAACTCAGTCTTCCAAGAACCAATATCGCTCAGATTGGTGCTATACTTAAGCCCCGAATATAAAATGACACCCTCACGAATTTGATTTAACTTCTTTCTAAACTCATCGTTTTGTTGATTTCTTATAACAAACCCACTTATATATTCAGAAAACTTGTCAGAATTGGAATCGTCTAATAGGAAGGAACAAAATGAATTTAGGATGCTTTCTTTTTCACTGTCAGTTAATTCACAGTTCTTTTCCTCTGCTACAAAAGATAATAGATTGTCCATCGTGATTCTATTGCTTGTTTGAATTTCTTTTTGTAGATCAGTCAGATCATGTCTCTCTGCAGGCATATTTTTAACAATATAGTTGCCTTGTGCTTTGTTTAAGTAATCCAGGCGGCCTAAAGATGTACGCACAACGGCCTCGGGGATAGCAAAATCAAATGTTTCATTTAATGAGTTTGTTATCTCTGTTAAGTTGAACTGATACTTGCCTTTTGTCGCTATAATTTCATTGAGAAATGCACAAATCACACCATATATATCTTTTTGACTGTTATGGAGTTCCCTAAAGACAGCCAACGATGCCAAACATTTTCCTTCGTCTTTTATGTCCGTCATTTAGCCCCCTTTCTTTGACTTGAAATTAATTCCTTCGTCGAGATAACAAGTGATTATACGGATCTGGATATCATCACTTTTGTAATGTTATCGATCAAAATACGCAACTTCTCGTCGCACTACAGATACATTGTGAAGTGGTACAGTTATAGTGGACACCTCGAAAAGTGTGTTATAAGAATAAAACTTTTGGAGGTGCAAAATGACAACGAAGAAAAAGAGCTACTCGAAACAATTTAAAATCGATGCCGTTAAACTGGTAACCGAGCAAGGTTACAAGGCCGCAGAAGCTGCCCGGAACCTGGGGATCCATCCTAATGTTCTGCGGCACTGGATAAACCGGTTTAAAGAAGACAGCGACCATTCATTTCCCGGCAAAGGCCATATGACACCGGAAAAAGAGGAATTGAATCGGCTGAGAAAAGAAAATAAGCGGCTTAGAATGGAGCATGAAATATTAAAAAAAGCCGCGGCCTTCTTTGCCAAAGAGTCAATGTAAGATACGACTTTATCCGGCAGCAACAGAAGGCCTACCCCGTAACCGTATTGTGCAGGGTTATGGAAGTCAGTCGGAGCGGATTTTATCGATATTTGAAAATGAGCCATGATATAAAAATAGATAAGGACTTCGAATTGATGTCAAAGGTTCGGCAGATCAACGGAGAAACCAGACGTTCGTACGGTTCCCGCAGAACGTCCAAAAGACTCCGTTCTCAGGGGCATGATGTGGGCCGGTATCGTGCCCGCAGCCTGATGAAAAAAGCAGATGTATCTGTAAAGCATCGCAAGAAGTTCAAAATAACGACGGACAGCAGACATAACCTGCCCGTGGCACCTAATCTTCTGAATCGAAATTTTCAGGTGGATCGACCCGACACCGTGTGGTGCAGCGACATTTCCTATCTGTGGACTATGGAAGGATGGCTGTACCTGGCGGTGGTAATCGACCTGTATTCGAGGAAAGTTGTCGGTTGGGCCATGAGCAACCGTATGAAAGCGTCGCTTGCCACAGAAGCTCTTTTGATGGCTTATTGGCGACGGAAGCCTGCAAAGGGATTGATTCATCATTCTGATCGCGGCAGCCAATATGCCGGCTGTGATTACCGGAAGCTTTTGGGTACCTATGGCATGATCTGCAGCATGAGCCGAAAGGGCGATTGCTGGGATAATGCCGTTGCTGAGAGTTTCTTCCACAGTTTAAAAACCGAATGGACCGCTGAGATCCTTTATCGTACCAGGAGCGATGCGAGAAGTGATGTGATCCAGTACATCGAAATGTTTTATAACAGCAATCGTCTTCATTCTTACTTGGGATACAAAAACCCGAATGATTTTGAAAAGAATTTTACATTGGCAAAAGCAGCTTAACCAGGTGTCCATTTTTACTTGACCAGATCATTGAGAGTACCAAACGAAATTCGGACTTTTCAAAACCTTTGATATCTTGCCACAGTGTAACCCATGAAGCAAAAGATTCGCATGTAGATTGCATTTGCATATCACAAATTTTAAAAGGTTTCAATTTCTTACGTGAATAGCAGATATCGTAACCCAAGCTCACAAGCAGATTTGGAGTGTAGTGAAAAAGCTGTCCGGTGAAGCGCCTTTAGTCAAGCGATTCTTCAGTACTAGCGTTAATGATTTCCAGAACACCTGCGAGGAACTTTCCCTCGGCCGCGTTTGTAGATTGACGAAGATAAAATGGTATAAACTCAAGAAATTCGGATTTGTCAACGGGCAAATATTCTAGAAATGCCTCCAGCATAGCCGGGCGTAGCAAACGTTGATTCTCAGGTATGTCGGGGTTTTCCTTTCGTATAACTTTCCTGTCAAACTCAACAAGCTTATCACTAAGGCCGATTCCTTCTGATATGAATTTTTCAGCGACAACCTCCTGTTCTACAACCTCCTGTTCTACAACCTCTTCGATGATCTCTTCACTCTCATCCGCTTTGGACTTAGTTTCCAGATGATAATCAGCTATTCGCTCTGTTTTAAGCGCATTCAATTCCCGAATAATCGGCCGGAGTTCGGCATGGGGATTCTTGAACCAGTCTGTCGACCATACCCGTTGGATTCGCCAGCCAAGACGCTCAAGGATTGTTTGCCGAAGTCGATCACGGTCGCGCACTGATTTGGCCGAATGATAGGTGGCTCCATCGCATTCAATACCCATCAGATAGTGCCCAGGATTGCCTGGATCCACCACGCCCACATCGATAAAAAAGCCTGCAACACCTACCTGTGGCACACACGCAAACCCTTCGTTACGCAGAGCTGCCATAACCGCGATTTCAAAATCACTGTCAGGTGCTCTTCCTGTTTCTCTTTCTGTTTTATGAAGAATACCGGTTTCACAGAAGCTGAGAAAATCGCGAAGGGCTTGTACGCCAAGTTTAGCTGTAGAACCAGCAACAATGTCTTCCGATCCCATGGAACTGAAAATATGCATACGCTTTTTTGAACGCGTAAAAAGTACATTCAAACGACGCCAGCCAACATCGGAATTGATTGGTCCAAAACGCTGGAAAACCCGCCCGCCCGGTTCTTGTGGCCCATACGTCATCGAAACAAAAATAACATCCCGCTCATCACCCTGAACATTCTCCAAATTCTTTATAAACAGGGATTCCTGTCTGTGCGCATCATCCTCTATCCATTTTTGGAATACCATATCCTCTTTGGCAAGCGTCTCAATAGCACGTTCAATCTGTAAACGCTGCTCAGCATTCATTGCAACCACACCCAGCGAATCTTTAGGGTGATCTCTGAAGTGTGTACGAACAGCTTCAGAAATAATTTCCGCTTCTTCCATATTTCGCCTGTTGATAAAGCAGCCACGCGGCACCCTTGAATACTGGACACCATATCTATCAGTCGCTTTATACGGCGATGGAAACAGAACTAAGTCGCTTCCGTAGAACGAGTGATTGGAAAATGCAATAAGACTTTCGTGTTTAGAACGATAGTGCCACCGAAGCCGTCTTGCTGAGAACATATTAAGTGTTGCGTCAAGAATACTGTCCGTTTCCTCAATCGCTGTTAGGTCTTCTTCGTCATCATTGACAACACGATCAAAGAAACTGGTTGGCGGCAACTGCTTGGGATCGCCAACGACCACTAACTGAGAGCCCCGTGCAATTGCACCCAGTGCGTCCTGTGGTTTTATCTGTGAAGCTTCATCCATGACAACCAAATCAAATTTAATTTGACCGGGCGCAAGATATTGGGCAACCGACATTGGCCCCATCATGAAACAGGGTTTTAACGCAACCAGCGCACCACCAGCTCTATGCAACAGCTGCCTTATAGGAAGATGTCGGGTCTTTTTGTTGCATTCAAGTTCCAGCAGGAATCGCTCAGTGTGTTCATTTACGCGGACACCTCGATTACCTTTCGGAATCACCGTTTGATCGATTTTCCAAGCGATTTGCTCACACTGCAGTCTCTTGAGCCGATTATCGTATTCCTTGAATTTATCCTGTAGTGCTTCCTGTGAGCGACCGGAAAATCTTCCTAATTCGGGTTGCTCACGCAATATCTCGCGTGCCAAAACATCGAAGACCCCAGATTTATATGCATCTTGAACCTGTTGGATATCTATATTCCCTTGCTCAACCATCTCGGCAAGCTTGACGAGACCCCTCGCAGCAACATGGTCCCGTACCCGCACGTAATCGAGCCAATTCTGTAATGTATTGCCGTTGTTGAGTGCCTGACTGTTTCTGACAATCAGGTCGTCTATTTGATCACCCGAGTGATTCATCCAATCATCGGCTTCCAGCTCTACCAATTGCGCGAAAGCCTCGTAGCTCACCGTTTGTGACTCCACAACTATTCGCAACTGCCCTGAAAGTGTCTCTAATGCCCTGAAAGTGGAGGCTACGGGTTGATCATAAATGCGCTGTCGTATATCCTCATTTGTCAACTGCTGATCCACACAGGCGGCAACAGCCAGGGTATTGTGGAGCATGGACAGAGAAGAGGTATTGTCGGCATTCACCCCAGGCTTCAGACCAAGACGACCCTGGAACAACTTGTTATCGAAATCTGCGGTTTCCCACTTGCTCACAGCTTTTTTCAGTGAATCAAGCAATTTTATGCGCTTGGCCAGCTCCGCCATCGAGATGGCATTATCCGTAGTTAAAGGTCCACAGGCGAGTATTGCTTCATCCAGCGATGCCAAGAGACGGGCAATTGCACCCTCGTTTCCAGTAAGCAGTGTCGTGTCGCTTTGCAGTTCGAAAACGGGCGCAAATATTTTCTTAAGGCTCATCAGGTCGTCCAGCAAAGCACTTAGTCGTCGTTGCACACCTCGCTCGGACAAAGAACGCACACCACGGGCAAGTCCAGTAGGAAGATCGAGTATTGCATTGCCCAGAACAACTTTTTGACCAAAGCCAACACCGTATTGCTGACGTACCTTTCTATACCAATCACGCAACGACTCCAAGGCAGCCAGATTCGTATCCATCCCCTTCAGTTGATCGCCGAATGCTTCCTTGTACTGATGATTCTCGTCGAGCTTGTAGCGTCGAACGGTAAACTCCGCCGCTTTCTCCAGCAAAGCTCGCGACACAGAAAACTTAATCTGGTTACCTGCTGCATAGCTAAGCAACTGTTTACGCGCTGAACGCCAACAGCTCTTAAACCAACGGAAGGTGCCACCAGAGTCAAGGACCCCCTTTAACTGCCGCAGTTCATCGTGGCTGGGCAGATTATCAAGGCTAAACACACCCTGCAGTTTATCCTGTAAGGTATGGAGTTGTTCCAGCTCATTACGAAGCTTCGGCAACAAATCATCCAGCTCATCATTGTCGAAAAGCTCATCACGAAGCTTCCAATTGGAAGGATTAAGATCGGCAACCAAATTAACGAAGGTTATGAACTCGGTGAGACCGGCTTCGGTGGGCAACAGATACCTGGCAGCCCCCTCGCCCACAGCCGCCTGAATTTCCCTCAGTGGTTTATCCAGTTCGACAAGTTGATCCTGTATCGCCGTCAGTCGATTAATAGCCTCGGCCAGTGTTCCCAGATTAACCGTCTGACCCACGAGCTGACACAGCTGTTCACTTCCAGCAAGAAAACCATCGACCACTGAAAGGTCCTGCAATAACTCTGGCCCTACTTTTTTCGCCATAATTGCATAGAGCGTCTGAATATATTCAAATAGTTTTTGATAGCGCTGGGTTTTATCCAGGATCTCGCCCCGCAACACCGGTAATCGGTCCAATAGCTCATCGCCCTTGAGGGCCGGCAAGCGTTCCATATCTGCCAGTAGCAAAGAAATTCCGTTCAAGGAATCGGCAATCTTATTCCGTTCACTATTGAATCCTTCCGCAAGCTTTGCTCTCTCCTTGCTCAAATTCTGCAGAGAATTCTGCCACTTTTCTAATGCCACTTTCACCCGGTCGAGATCGAATATTTGCAAATCGGCATTGCGCACGCCATACCAGGGATGTTGCTGCAACTCCGAATCACCATCTATTTGCCAGGCAACCGCCTGATAGACTTTGCAGAAGGCCTCAACCTGATCCTCGGTACGCCGCTGAGTGGCCGTATCAAAGTTGTTACCATCATACCCCTCAGGGTGCAACGCATTGGGATTAATGCCGATTGCCTCGCGATAACGAGTCGCGGCCATGAAGATCTCATGCAACGTCAATCCAGTATTCTTCCATGGTCGATTGATTCGCTCGACGTGTTCCTTCAACGCCGTTTTCAGCTCTTCATAACGAACGATATTGACCTCGATGTCACTTGGATTACTGTAACTTCCGTGCTTATTCAGGCGATTTTTAACCTCGTCGAGTACCTTCCGCTTATGGGATTTGTGGCTATGCAACTCCAAACAGAATTCGCCAAGTCCGGCGGCATCAAGCCGGCGGCGTACCACCTCCAGCGCCCCCAGCTTCTCGGCGACAAAAAGCACTCGTTTGCCTTGCGCCATAGCTGCTGCGATCAGGTTGGTTATGGTTTGGGATTTACCAGTTCCAGGTGGGCCCTCAATGACCAGATTCTTACCATTAACTGCATCAATCAGGGCGCTGTGTTGGGAGCTATCAGCATCATCGATCAACGGATAGTTGGCGAGAACGTCATCCATCTCATCGATGAGATACTCCTCACCAAAACCCAAATCCCAGTTCGAATCCCCGTTCATGTCCTGCTCGGCGTTGTAACCACACAGAAATCGCTTTACCACAGGATGGTCGATAATGCTTGCACTCTCGGGCCAGCGTGATGGGTCCAGATCAAGATACATAAGCAATTTGCTGAAGTTGAGCAGCGTCAGGGAGGTGAAGCGACGTAACCGCCAGCGCGGCTGACTCTCCTGAATCAGCGCCAGCACTTCTTCAAAGTAGGCCTCTGGCTCTGTGTTCTCATCCATGTCCGGCAAGGCCATGGCAAAATCGACGCGGAGCTTTTCCCGTAACGAAAGGTTGGGGATGATATCTTCGCCGGAGTAACTAAGTGTGTATTCGTAGACCTTGGTCTTTGGATTCAGCCGTCCCTTGTGCAAAATTACCGGCAATAGAAACAGGGGAGCGATGCGCTCATCGTCATTGGCATTGTCGAACCATTCCAGAAAACCAAATGCCAGATAGAGGATATTTGTCCCCATCTCCTGAATAGCCAACCCTGCAGTGTGCAGCAGGTTCTTGAGCCGGGCATCCAGCTCATAGGGATAGAGCAAAGTCTGGATGGTGGTATCCACATGCTTGTCATCAGGTTTATCTGTCGATGGTTTAGTCACCTCGTAGGAGGTGGCCGATCCCAGTCGCTTGGCCCACTCCTCGGCAGTCGGATATTTCAGCAAACTGACTTCCTGTCCTGTCTCTTCGTTAATCTCGATATAGCCATCTGAAATCAACTCCTTACGGGTTGGCTCAAGCACCGGCAGAAATCTTATCTCTTTTTCAGCGAGCAGTGTCGCAAGTAATTGATTAGGCAGCGCATCAATAATGCGCAAGCTGCCACGTTTGGTGTGACGAAAGTTGATCAGGCGATTACGTGCCGTTAGATCTAGTAGACGTTTTCGAAGATTCTCCAACGCAATAAAGGCTGTGTTATTATCTTGCTTTTCACCCATTTTCAATCGCACCAGGAGCTAAAGGTCGTTTTTTCTTAAGGCATGACAGATATTATATGGTTTCTGACTATTACCACAGATTTCATAATTGTTGACCAAAAATTAGCCCTAATCATTTGTTGCGTAATTCAACTCCGTTTTTTCAATTTTATATCTCAAGGCTCTTAATGTAATGCCCAACAAATCGGCGGCCTTTACTCGTTTTCATCTGGGCTGCTCATAGTTTTAAGATCTGCTATCGTGCCATCCAAAATCTCAACCTGTCTCTTAAGCTCTTTCTCCATTATCTTCACCCGGTCAAGTATCCTTTCGCTACCACCTTGGATAGTCTCGCCGGCCTTTTGGATTTCATTAAGCCCTGCAGATAGCTTCTCGACTGCTCGAATAGCCTTCTCGGCGGGCTCAAAATCAATACCAACGCTGCTGCGTGCGGCCGCTTCCTGAGTACAGATAGCCCTTGCCACGCTCAGGGCCGCTGATAGATAAGCATCTGTTGAGGTGTCGTCGGCATCCCAAAGCACAACAATATCGTTGCCATATCGTCTCATGGGTTCCAGTTCTGGCGAAGCGCTCATCTTTGAGAACACAAAGACACCTGCCTGGGCTGAACGATTCTTCCGAGCGATTTCAAGTTCTCCGAGAGCTTTGGATAGTGAGTAGCCCGAGCTTTCTTTCGACTCGATCACAACTCGAGCCCCAGAAGCGGAGCAGTCAGGGCCGAGCTCAATAACCAAGTCGCCGACCTTAGAATTCTTGATGATTCCGGTTGTCCTAGAACAATCATCAGGAATGTCACCAGTTTTATTGCATTCTTCGGATACAAAGAACTTAACTGCATCCTGGAAATCCTCACCATGGCGTGTAGACCTCAGTGATTCTTCGCGACGAATGGTCATAGCGGTGAGTTTTTTGGTAACTGCCTCGTGGAATTCATCTGCGGCTTCTTTATGCTTGCTCAGCACCTCCACAAGCTCTCGTTTCAGACGGGCCAGAGCTGAGTCCTCTTTATCTAATGAAAACTCATCTGTAATCTCACCTTGAGATGTCTCCACACGTTTAACCAAACGGCTAAGAGCCGATTCTTCATTGTCCAGAGAGAACTCGGACAGAATCGTATTGCGTTGTGCTGTCAGCGCTTCTTCAACTGACTGAGTCATCGCCTTGAGAAATCCCTCAGATTCCTTTGGAGAAAGCAGTTTCATAATTGGGCTGTTTTCTCCAAGGTGGATAGATAGGGTTTTGGCTAACTGGGAGTCTTCCGAGCCGACCTGGCGGTTCATAAATAACTCCAGTTCGCCGTTATTTGAAATCAAACGATCGATGCGTTCACTGAAACGTCCGTCTTTGGGATCGAAGTATTTCTTCAAAGAACTCTCGACATCTTTTGCCACGGAATTTTGGTGATTCGTCAGCGCGTTGCTCAGCTCGGAAAGCAACCGGTCGGCTTCGTGTTTTATTGTATCTGCGTCAAGGCGTCCCGTGGCTTGTTTGAGAGTGAGAATGCCTATTCGGAGCGCCGAGAGTGCAAATTCCCTCCGTTCTTCACCCTCAGCTCGGGCCAGAAGTTCCTCTATGAGTTCTGGATCCGTAACCTCAAGGCATAGCTTTACAACTTCTGTGCCTTCGCCATTTTGTCGATCCAAGGTTTTTGGCGATTGCCGATCTGTAAATTCACTGATTGTATCCACCTTTAATCTCCCTCAAGAATCAACAAATAGATTGTCTAACGTATTGTATTAAGCAGAAAAAAATCTGCATATTGACGCTATATATTTTCTTTATAATATCATATTGCTGTATTTAATACAGTTTTAAGAGGGATGTAATAGGCTATTTGTTGGATGCTCCTCAGTTTATAAGTTTGTATCATCAAGGATATAACAGCTAAATCAGTTTTTTTAGTTCATAGTTTCAGGTCCAAGCCTTTAAAACGAAAAGCCCCATCCTTCATATGGCTGAAGAAATGGGGCTTTGTTTTTTTATAATATTATGACTGGTCACCTGATCCTCCTGTTTGAGGTTCAAAAAACAGACCGAAATTAATCTAAAGCAATATAGATTAAGTGAATATGCAAGTCAATTTATTATCTTTTTCAAGATTAAATGCTTGCGAGATACGGTTGCTATTCCCTTGAATTGCGAAGTTGTGATATCTTGCCAGCAGAGCAACTCAAAAATCCAATAATTATCCTTAAGTCTAATTAGTCGAGGGTGTCCCCAAAGACACGGTCGTTTTCCGGCAGATAATCCGCTTCGTAAAAATCATTGGCAAGTTCTATATCCTCCCTGCCGTAAGTTTTTAGAACTGTTTCATCCTTTGTTTGTGAAGTTCGCGCAGATGCAGAATGTCACGAACGGCCTCATTGAGATTGCAGATGCCTTCGGTTTTCAAAAGGGCGTTCTGCTTCCACTAATGGGTTGATCAAGATTTGATACCAAGCCTTTCACCAAAAGAAACGCCTAAATTCAACACCCCTTTGTCCTTCAAATCAAGAATATTAACACCATCAATCTCAATTGAAGAAATAGTATTCTCAAATTCCTTTTCAGTATCATGCCAGAGGATAATGCGCTTGTTTTCTTCTTTGAAAATTTTATTCAGGCTGTCTTTGATTTGTTTGATATCCAATTTTTACCTTTTTCAGTAAGACGGTATTTTTGTTTGCTGCTGCGTGGTTTCTCAGGAATGGTCATTTGTACAAACCCCGTCTTGATTAGGGGGTTAAGAACTTGGTCCCTGAACTTGGTCCGGTTTGTTCGTCCCAAGAGTTCCATCAAATCCGTAATAGCTTTATCATTCATAAGGTTGCGGAGGATTTGAACTTGGTCCCGACTTAGTCCCAACTTGGTCCCAACATCCCCTTTGTCTTCAGGAGCATCAGGCAAAACAGCGGGCAGGAATGTCACATACACGGAACCGGCCTGCTCCTGCCAGGTGGGTTCGGGGTTGTCGTTTTCGGCACACCAGTCGATTATATTCAACGTGCCCGTACCCCAGCGCTCGATAATGCCTGCCCGGTAGAACACATTGGCAATTATTGGATTCCAAGGTTTGGACTCATGGGGTTTGGTGAGTTTTTCGGGAGTGATACCAAATTGCAGGGCACCGGGATTGGTTATTTCCAGATGATCATCGTACATAGCGACAGCAACGGCACCGCCAGGTATAGTGTAATCACGGTGACACAGTGCGTTGGCCAGGGCCTCGCGAGTAGCTCGTGGCGGGTACCACGGCTGATCTTCGCGGACCATCTTGCCTGGAACAACACGTCCGGCAATTGGAACATGATCCATCAAGAAGGATTCAGCCCTGCGCAGAAGGGTGAAGGCGTGGCCCCAGTACTGGCGGTTGTCAGCAAAATCGGCCAAGCGGTTTTTTCCCCGGAAGCGGGCAAGACGGATACCCATCTGCGGATAGAGTGTCTTGAGTTGATTGCTCTTGCCATAGAGCGCCACAGCGGCGTTCAGAAGCTTGCCATCACGAATCAATTCCAAACCACGAAGAATGGAAGTAGTATCACGCCGGTCAGTGGCTTCCAAACGTCCCAGCCGTATGGCATTATCCAGCGTGATCTGAATTTCCTCTGCATTAAGATCCTTGATGGAAACATCTTTTGGAACAGGTTCGTTTTCCCAACGCGTTGTGGCATAAAGCTTTTCAATTAATCGGCGGTTATATTCGTCCCGGGGCATCTGTACGGTTGTCGGGCCATTTCGAATATATGGCCGCCCTGCGTAGCAAAAAAGACCGGTTCCACCGGAGATTTTTATAACTATTACAGATTTCTCAGATTTTAAATTAACAGTTTCAATATCAGGAAAAGCCGGCGGCTCAATTCTTCTGATTTCGTTTGAAATATCTTCTATTGTTTTTGCTGAGACTTTTTGACCAATGATTTCCCCTTTGTCTGTTACCCCAAATAAAACAAACCCTCCATGGCCGTTCAGCATTGCACAGACGGTCTTTGCAGCAGCCGTTCTCTGCCCGGTTGACTTTTTAAATTCAATCCGTTCCGATTCGCCCGATTTTACAAGCTTTGTCAGTTCTCTCAAATTCATAATCTATTTCTTTCCAGTTACGGCCCTTTTTTCTCCCAGCAGATTCCCAAACTTGCCACAATTCACTTTTACTCCACCGTCAAGATCAAGAGATATCTTCATATCAGCATAATAGCGCAGATCAATATCAAATGCTGTAAGTTCCGCCTGCTTTTTGTTGTGATTCACCAAGAATTTCTTTAACCTTTTGAACCTTGTCCCGCTGTATGCCTATTCTGCGCTCTAAAATAATAATGTCCTTTCGCGACCTGTATCCAACCAATGAATATTCTTATAGTCCTCATAAGTTTAAAAGTTGAAAGCGACCCCAAATTTCCCCTTTTATTTTTTATATCCTTTGCGATTCCAGGACTTGTCAAATATGGTCTCTTTATCTTTAGATTTCTTGGAATATCCGGTTCGATTATGATTTTTGTCATAATGGCTGCCGGTATCATTATTGTTCCATTCAGTATGCCCGATCCGATTCTGTTCAATATCATAATGAGTGTCTTGGTTTTCTTCAGATATGGTATGTCCGGTGCGGTTCCACGAGCTGTCATAATGGGTCTGCCTGTTACCGTCTATCACAGTATATCCGGTTATATTATGATGCTCATCATAATGTTTTACAATATCACCAGCTATGGCTACAGATGCGGCAGTAAAGCACAATATGGCAATAATTATAATATATAATCGGTTCATGTCCGCCTTAATTCAGACCCCTCAAATATTTCCATCTTAAAATGGAATCCTTCATACGTCATTAACATTCTACCAAACTCGTGCCATGAAAGTTCTTTGCCATCAATCACAAGGCAAGGAACTTCACCATCTGTGTCATCATCCCAAGTTATATGGCCGCGCACAATATCTTCATCGGTGATTTTGTATCGGGTCAGATCACTCGGTTCAATGTGCCTTCGTTGCAGTCTACGGCGAATACGTTCAAGAAGCTTTGCAAATAAGCCAAACAAATTCCCTTCTGCATCCCCATGTATGGCGAATTCGTAACCTCTGGGCTTACCATCCCTAATTTCCAGAGCCTGAATAAGCACATTATCTCCGAAAAGACGGGTCTGAAAATGGAAGGTGTGATTTTCATTATCCCTATCTGCCAAAGTGATCGGATGAAATGACAAGTGGTCAAAATCCAAACCAATTGCTTCAGAAATAGACTCGTTATAACATCTAGAGCAGAGAAAGCGGTGTGTATGTTCATTAGAAAGATAGACACCATCATAAGTTGGCACTGCAGTTCCACAATTATCACACTGCTTTTGTGTGGAATCATTATTCATATGGTTTCCCTCGCTTTGATGAAGACGTTTTTCCGCTTTGGCCCAACAGTGCGGCTGAGAAGCGCGAGGTCCTTTGCGCGTCCCTACCAGCAGCATGTTGAAATTTATTTTATTGATTATCAATTTCTTTCTCAAGAATCCGAGTCAGTCTTTCAAACAACCTATCAAGTTTCTTCCCGATTTTTTTATCATCTGTATGATTCGCCTCCGCCGCTATAAATCCGATTAGTTCATCAATATCATATGTTGAATATTTTACAATCAGGTGCTTCCCTTTGATCTCTGCAATTTGCAGCCTTTTAGTTAGATCCGGCCCAGTAAAAGTATGATCAATGATTAAATCTCTTTCCTGAGGCGTAAATTTGATTTCAATTTCATTCATTTTCATTTTTCATTTTGCAGATAGAAGTCACTGGCGCGCCAGAAGCTATACCTGTCTATCCACAGAGCCTCTTCGCGTCCACCGAACTGACTGGTTATGGCCTTAACTTTATTTTTTCCATAGGTGCATTTAGTTCGGAGTTTTAAATTTTTTCTTGAGGGCATTGATCAAGTTTTCAGCTTTCATTCATGCCTCTTCAATGGTTGTTTACCATAACCAGTTGGTATATAGTTTCCGTCTAATATCAAATTTAAAACCACTTGACGAGTAAATGTTGATTTTTTTATAATTTTTGAATGTGTTTTTTAAAATAGCTTCATCTGTCCTGGTGCATCGGCCTTTTGTTTTTTTTGGTTTTTCCTTTTGCGTGCAGGCCGGCCTTGACTTCCTGTTCGTGGATTTCGTGGTTTAGTTTTAACAGACGTTTTAAGAATTCTTTTCTGGTATCAGGTGAAATTGTGTATCGCACACGGTCATTTTCCGGCAGATATTCCACTTCGTAAAAATCATGAGCCAGGTTTATATCTTCCCAGCCGTAAGCCTTTAGAACCGTTTCGGATTATAAAATAATTCAATATAACTAAATATCTCTTTGCGTGCATCATTTCTATCTTTAAAATTGACATGATAAGTTAATTCTGCCAGAAGAGTTTTAAGAAAAGTCTCTTTTATGACATTATCATAAGAAATTCCCGAACTGCTCATACTTTTTAATCATTCTGTGTTTCTAAATATTCGACAATTATGGGTATTTATTATCAAAATTGGCACAAACATTAGAAATAGATAAATCTCAAAAAAGTCTAACAGTTCATTTTTTATTAAATGAAAAAAATATACGATTACAAACTAAAAAAGGAGGAAAACGGATGACAAAAGCGGAATTAATTGAGCAAATGGCAAAAGATTCAGGAACCTCAAAGGTTGCCGCAGGAGCAGCGCTGGACTCTTTTATGGCCAATGTAACTAAGGCTCTCAAAGGAAAAGATGGAAAGGTGACGCTGGTTGGATTTGGTACTTTTGCAAAAGTGCACAGGAAAGCTCGTAAAGGACGCAATCCCCAAACAGGTGATCCGATTAAAATTAAAGCAAGGAATGCTGTGACATTTAAGGCTGGAAAGAAACTTAAAGAGGCTGTTTAAATGATATAAAGGGCGGTTTGTTTGACATTTTTATGCCACATGGATCGCCCTTTCTTTTTTGATGCTCTCTACCGAACTACCGATAACCAACCGCTACAGCTGTATGGTTGTCGGCCATGCCTCATCAAAGAACCAGCGTCCTTCTCCACAGCCGATCCGTCCCTGACCGATAGCTTTTTCTAAAGCTCGAAACAAAATGTTGAGGGCTGCATTTGAGTATATTTTCGTGTAATTTATCGAACAAAAACTCTTTGCGGCGACCATGACAGCCGCTTCATTCTCTTGTTTGGGATCAGAGTACCGAAGTCCTCTGTGTAGAATCACCACGTCGGCGCAATTATAAGCGGCCAGCTCAATGATGACTCGAGTTTTCCGTGGGTATAGCTTATCAAATATAAATCGCATGCGCATACTCGTCATTCATCGTTCGAGGTTTTGCTTCCGTAAGCAGACTGAACTGCCTGCTCCATGCGATGGATTTCATCCTCCGACAGGTAACCAAAGTTGCTTGCACGTTTCCGTTCTGAGAGCCGGCCATTGTTTTGGAGGCAGAACCGGATGAAGATGTCGATCTGCCGGTCGGGCATATCCACGATCTCCTGTATGACCTTCTTGGTCTCATCATACTTGGCCAAAAACGTCAATTCACAGACGAGTTCCATATCGATGGTTTGCTTGATGAACTCAAAGAGCGCCTCCGCCTGGGTCGTCATATCAATATAGCGGTACCATCTGGCCGTATCATTATGAACTGTCATGCGGCCTTCTTCGTCGAGCGAGTATTCCACCATAGCCATGAGCAGCCGGGAGAACGCTTCAAGAGAGGTGTCATAGTCGGCAGGGTTTTTCAGCATGGATGCCGATATGGGAAACATGATTCCCTTTGGTGTAAATTCTCGCCGGGCAAGTATGTTGTGGATCAGGAAACGGTGAATTCGACCATTGCCGTCCTCGAACGGGTGCAGAAAAACAAATCCATAAGCAATCGCGGCAGCGTGAATCACGGCGGACACCTTGCCTGCGTCCATGCGCCTGTGGGCGGCTACAAAGCCCTCCATCAGGTCGGCCAGGTCTTCAGGCTTCGGACATGCGAAGTGTATCTTTTCTTTCTCCCAGGCGACCGTCTCGCCGACATAATTCTGGCTCAATCGGTAGTCGGATTCGGAGAATCGTGGATCGACAATGCGATTCTGCAGGTCAATCAATTTCGTTTTCTCGCAAAAGTCTTTGCTCTCCGCCAGCTGAAGAAGGGCAACGAAGCGTTCGGTCCGGGTCGAAGTGGGCTTGATGTGTTCGATCTCGAAGGATGATTTCGTCTCCTTGGTGTAGAGATAGCCGAGTGCCCGCTTCAATAATTCCGGTGAGTAAGCAGACACGACTTGACGGCATCGCCTGGGAAGGTCGGCCGTTTCGAAGTCGCGAAGGGTATCTGTGCGGCGAACCGTCGGGCAAAATCGGCGATCGCCCGGCAAATTATCGTTGATCCGCTGACGGCGAACCTGGCGGACAGGGGTGACAGTGTAGTATTTAGCCGGATCGAGCAGGTCGATGTAGTTTCCCCGCTTCACGTCATCCAGAGGAAGAGTTTTGCCTGTCAGGAGCTCGTACAGGAACCATAACCGCCTGGCATACTTGCCGGTCGGTTTGGACCGGACATATTCGAGGAAATCTTCCTCAACGGCTTCCTGAAACAGGCTGGTGAGTATTGCGAGATTCGTTCCGTCGTACTTAAGCGCGAACTCAAGATGACCGCCCAGGGTGTCCCCCGGCCAGTACTTGGACGGGTAGACCTCCTCAACCACGCCCCCGGTCGAGTAAATCTGATGGGTTCCAGTGACCGCGACAAAGGATCTGTGCCAGTTCGAAATAATGTCGAGGCCATACAGATCAATAAGCGCCGAATATCCTGCAAGTCTGTGTGTCGATTTATCCTGCCCGTTTTCAGACATGGTATCCTCCGGAAAAACGATTATAATGCAAGAATTATAGTTATATTCGATATGATGTCAAGAAAAATACTTACAAAAAACTGCAAGCCTGATCGTCCCCTGGCCGAACAAGAAAAATAGTTACAGTCCCAGCAAAAGGATTACAAACCAGCTTGTTGCAAGAAATATCATTACAACATGCGAATTCAGGACTTTTTCAGCGAGTTCTTCTTTTTTCGCTACTCGATACTCACCTTCTCGCATTTCTGACGATCTCTCCCCATCTTTATTAAAATTTCATTTTGTTCAGATACCCCTTTGTATCCTGTGCAAGAACTTCGGTATAGATAAGTGTGGTATCAATACTGGCATGCCCCATCCATCGCCTGAGAACCATAGGAGGCACACCGGACAGCACGGCATTAACCGCAAACCCGTGCCTGAACACATGGGGGTGTCGTCTATCTTTTTCTATTCCCGTTTTTTCCGCAGCTTTGCTGATTATCTGATATGCCCTGATGCGTGTAATCGGAAACACCCTGTCATTTTTCTTTATTCCAGTTTTCATGCAATACGCAGCTATGCTTCCCGCAAGCTCTGCCCGTATTGGTACTGTCCTGTACGCAGGCAGCGGCTCTTCTTTTTCAATTAATAACAGTCTTTTCTCCGCCTGTTTGAGCTTCTTTTGAATTATCTTTGACCCTGGCTCCCTTTTAAGGGCCAGGCTTAGCCCCATGATTTCATTCTTTATATCTTTTCCCTTTTTAGGGAGCCTCTTTTTTTTCTTCAGCGTTCTTATAGTAATGGTTCCGTCATCAAAGTTAACCGCCTGTGACGTAAGTTCCAGGACTTCACTGATCCTGCCCCCAGTATTCCACAGGGCCTCAACCATGAGCCGGTCCCTGCCCTCAAGAACCGACATGATACGCTGTACCTCATCCCGGCGTATATATTTAATTTCCTGGCCGTTAGCTGTTTTAAGGACAGCCGGCATCGGTAATACTTTGTAAGAAGTAACGTCTATAATATTATTATCCATTTGCTTCCATTCTTTGTAATGAAAACCTGTCAAAAAGCGATAGCTGCCTCTGGCGTGTGAGCCCTCGCATAGCGTTTCCCTGCCGGCAGCGAACACATCCGGAATAATTATGGTTCTGACGGTTGAGGCAGGCAACGGTGTATATCTTATAGCTGTTCTTGCTGCACCAGAAAGTGTCTGCTATTTCAAAATCATTACAAGCAAGGCTGTTGCCATTAACCTGTTCTCTAAATGTTTTGCAGATATGCAAATGATAAGATTTGCAATACTCACAGGTCAGTTTAAAGACAGGTTTCATCTTGCTCATTTCTTAACCAATTTTTTTGTTTTTATACAACACCGGTCTTGACGATCGCCATAACGGGACATCCTGCTTGCCGAACAAATCAGGTTGAAATTGAATCCCTGCCATATCCTTTTCGCTCTGCACTATGCCTTCCTTTCTGATATGCAGGACTTCAATGCCCCGTTCTTTCAACACCCTGCCGATCAAAAGCCTTCGGTGACAGTTGGCAGGATCTTCTTCGCTACACATAAGGACTATCCGATACGCATCAATGCCTTTCATTAAACGCGATATTCCTGTCTGAAAAGAAGCTGAATCAGCCAGGCGATCATACATGACATAACCTTCATTATCATAAAACTCTCTTTCCTGTGGCTTCCCGCCTACCAAGTTTCCCATATAAAGATAAGTTATATTATTTACGGAAAGGAATTTGTGTATCTCATCTTTATTAAACTGTGTCGCATATTTTGAATATGGACGGGATCTCACATCTACCACCATCTCAATCTTAAAAGCTTTTATAAGACTGATAAATTCAGAACCCTGAATGTTTGAATGACCAATAGTATAAATCACTTTTTTGTCTTCTTTGATTCTGTCGCTCATTAACCATCTCTTTCCTGATTTAACATTTAACATACTAAAGTAATGTTAAATAATCAAGCAAAAAAACACAGGAATTACCCGTCTTTTGAGATTATTCCTGCGCGTTATTCAAGATCGCTTAACATTTTACATAATATTGTTAAGCAGAAAAATGTCTTCTGTTTAAACTTTTAGAGAAAGAGGCATTCTTTTCATCAAGGTATTCATGGAACCAGTAAGAACGAGTCACAACTTGCGGTTTGTGTAATTCCCTTTTGTGCCTTCCTCAACCGGCACTGTGGAACTATTTTGCTTGGTGTTCAGGATTCCGGTGAAGTCACGGGAATTGATCCGGATACGGTCACACAAATTAAAAAGGATTTTGTCACCGCCATCAATAACCCGCAGTACGGGCAGGTGCGCACCGAAAACAGCAATAAACCCCACGGGTTAGGCGTACTGAATCCAACCACATTCACCCCTTTTCCAAAGAATCCGGTCATCGGCGCTTTTTTTCGGGAAATCCACCGAGCCGATGAGCTGGGTTCAGGTATGCGGAAAATGATGAGATACGGCAAAGCCTATGGCGGCGCTGATCCCGAAATGATTGAAGGCGATGTGTTCCGCATCATCGTTAAGGTCCCGGAGTTTCAGCAGATTAAGGGTTCTGAACCACAATCCGGACAACTTGCCCCCGAA
>JAUSPN010000048.1 GCA_030656555.1 Candidatus Desulfaltia sp.
TCTTTCGTTTTCTGATAGATGTTTATAGGACATGATGGGCTCCTTCTGGGTGTAAGGTTGGTCGTGCTTCCTACACTACCAGAAATCCTATCATGTCCGTTAATTATCTTATGTGGTGCGCTTTGAAGTTGAATTCACCCCTATCTTCGTGATTACGGGAAAAGGATTCTTCTTCCTATTTATGTTTTTTGCATAAAAGGAGGAAGCAAAAATATTCTTATTGATACAGGGCTTGAACAGTTTGTAGTGCCTGATGGAACAGTGGAAAAGTGTGGATTTGAAATATTTGAATTTGAGGAGGCACTTGCGACTGTGAATCTTAAGCCTCAAGAAATTGATGTGATCATTCATACCCATCTTCATAATGATCATTGTGAAAACGATTATAAATGTACGGGTGCAGATGTTTATGTTCAGAAGGCTGAGGTTGAATTTTTTAAAAAACCTCATCCGATCGATCACAGGTATTATTCAGATGTGCTTGATGATGTGAATGTAATTGAAGTGGATGGAGACGCCAATATATTTGACGGGATTGATGTGATTTTTACGCCCGGTCATACTGTCGGAGGCCAGTCTATTTTGATAAATACTTCAAACGGGAAGGCGATTATCACAGGTTTTTGTTGTAATGAAAAAAACTTTCCGGCAACAGGCCCTGCCGTTGCATCGGGCGTGCATATTAATGTGATGGAGGCTTATGATTCCGCCCAAAAGATAAAGGCGATGGCGGACATACTTATTCCCCTACACGATCTTTCCATAGGAAGGGCAAAGTCTATCCCTTAAGGGTTTCCATCACTTCCTCCGCTGCTTTTATTGTAGCATCTATATCTTTTATGCTATGAGCCGATGAAATAAAAACTGCTTCAAACTGAGATGGGGCAAGGTAAATGCCTTTTTCGAGCATCCCCCTGTAAAAGGATGAAAACATATTAAGATCGCAGGTCTTTGCATCGTCAAAATTAATGACATCTTTATCGGTGAAGAAAAGACCTATCATTGATCCCACCCTTTTTATTCTTACCTTTATATTTGCCTTTTCAGCTGCTTTTTCAAGGCCGGTGGCAAGTTTATCAGCCTTTTCATCCAGATCATTATAAAAGGCCGGTTTTTTTAGTTGCATAAGTGTTGCAATGCCTGCTACCATGGCAAGAGGATTGCCGGACAGAGTGCCTGCCTGATACACTGGCCCCTGTGGGGCTATATGTTCCATGATTTCACGTTTGCCTCCATACGCGCCGACAGGCAACCCGCCCCCAATGATTTTGCCAAGACATGTAAGATCCGGAGAGATCCCGTAAAGAGATTGAGCACCTCCGTATGCCACCCTGAAACCGGTCATAACCTCGTCAAATATAAGTAAGCTGCCGTTTTTTTCAGTCAGCTCTTTTAGGATTTTCAGGAAACCCTCAACAGGAGGCACCAGCCCCATGTTTCCTGCAACAGGTTCAACTATTATGCAGGCAATCTTATCGCCCTTGTCCTCCATAACATTTTTGACACACTCGATGTTATTATAAGGAAGAGACAGTGTGTGCGCTACAAAAGATTTGGGCACGCCCGGGCTTCCGGGAATACCCAAAGTGGCAATACCCGACCCTGCCTCTACAAGAAGGGAGTCTGCATGGCCATGATAGCATCCGTCAAACTTAATTATCGTGTCTCTACCGGTGAATCCGCGAGCAAGCCTTATAGCGCTCATGGTCGCTTCTGTGCCGGAGTTTACCATTCTGACCATATCTATTGAGGGGACGGCATCTATGACCATTTCAGCGAGTTTAATTTCCAGATCGGTGGGCGCCCCAAAACTTGTTCCCCGATTCAAAGCAGATGCAAGAGCCCTGACGACCGAGGGATGCCTGTGTCCGAGTATCATGGGCCCCCATGAACAGACATAGTCGATATATTTGTTGCCGTCCGCATCAACAATCATGCTTCCATTGGCATAATTTATAAAGATTGGTTTTATACCGACCGATTTGCATGCACGAACAGGGCTGTTGACACCCCCAGGCATGACATTTAAAGCTCGATTAAATAGTTTATGAGATTTTTTGCAGTCCATTTTTAAACCGTCCTTTTTTAAAAGTTTTTAACCGGCTTAAGTGTTTTTTTGGTATACTACTTTAAAAATACTGGAAAATCAAAAAGAATTTGTATAGTCTAAAATGAGCGATTAGCTCTTAGCAACCAGCAATTAACGGTTAGTTCTTCTTGTTTAGGGTGGTTACCAGCGATTCGATTTTCACCCATTGGGTGAAATGTTGACCTTTAGCAATATATTGAAATTATTGTGCTAATTGCTAAAAGCTAATCGCTAAAAGCTCAATTTAAGTATAAATACAACTTAAATGGTTAAAAAAAATTGACAAATAATTTTTAAATTGATAAAAAATTCTTTTTAATTTTTAGGTTTTTGCAAAACCTATTTTTTTCTGTTTATGTTTGCTGGGCCGTTAGCTCAACCAGGCAGAGCACCTGACTCTTAATCAGTAGGTTGTTGGTTCGATTCCAACACGGCCCACCAAAAATCCTTGCTCTGGGATAATTACCGGGGCTTAATATCCAAAAGGGGGTTAAATGAGAAGATACGAAACTATAGTTATTATCGATCCTGATCTTTCGAATGAACAAAGACTGCCTATTTTTGATAAATTAAAAGGCTTGATCATTCAGCAGGGGGGTTTTCTTGTAATTGTTGATGAATGGGGGGACAAGCGATTTGCTTATGAAATCAAAAAAAAGTCGCGCGGATATTACGTTCGTTTAGATTTTTGCGGGACCGGAGCTCTTGTGAATGAAATGGAGCGATTTTTACGAATTGATGATAGTGTCCTAAAGTATATGACTGTTTTGCTTGACAAGGATGCCGATGTTGAAAGAATAAAGAAACAGGTGGCTGAGGCTGAGGCAATCAAGGAACAGACTGCTCAAGACACAATAGCTTCCGATGACAAATCAACTGTTGCCGGGAAGGATAAATTGATTGATTCTGAGCTGGAAGATAAGCAAGATCAACCTGAAATCAGCAAATCTCAAGTAGTAGAAAGCGAAACAATGCAAATTGAAACTAATGAGGAGGAGAAGTAAAATGGCTGCTGCTTTCAAACCCCAAAGACGAGATAGTGCCGACAAAAATAAAAATGATGCTAAAAAAAAAGTATATAATCGCCGTAAGATTTGCCGTTTTTGTGCAGACACAAATCTGGCAATAGATTATAAGGACCCAAAATCGCTTAGGTTTTTTATAACAGAGCGTGGGAAGATTGTTCCGCGGCGAATATCCGGAACCTGTGCAAAACATCAGCGCATCCTGATGCACGCAATCAAGCGTGCCCGTACAATCGCTCTTCTGCCTTACGTCGGCACTGTGGGCTATATTTAGAGATATTGCCGCAGTCTGTTTCAAGGAGAAAGTGATATAGTGCCTCAAACTATTCAAGGGAATGTCCCGATCGATATAGTAAAAGGGATTGCGATCACAACGCTTATCTTTGCGGCATCGATTTATTTGCCTGTCATAGGTTTGTTTTGTTTTCTTTTTATTCCCATACCGATTTTTTTTTATCGTTCAAAGCTTGGCAGAACAACCGGAGCCATAGTACTTGTCGCGTCAATCATTATGGTGATTTTCATGATCGGCACGATATCGATCGATATATTTTTCTTTATAGAACTGTTACTGTTTGGTTTTGTTCTTGGTGAACTTATTGAAATTAACCTTTCTATTGAAAAGACTATTTTATATGCATGCGCTTTAGTATTGTCTGCAGGGCTTCTTGGTTTATTCTTTTACAGCAATATTTCTAATGTCGAGATTACTGCCCTTATATCGGAATATGTGGCAAAGAATCTAAAGCTAACAATTGCTTTGTATGAAAAGATGGGGATGCCTGAGGAAAACATCCGTTTTTTTTCAAACTCACTTGAAAACATACAGTATGTTCTGTTGAGAATTATTCCTGCCATGATAGTGGTTTCAAGCTTTTTTATGGCATGGGCGACCCTGCTTATCGCAAAACCGATTCTAAAATCCAGAGGTCTCTTTTATCCTGATTTTGGTTCTCTGAATTTATGGAAAGTTCCCGATTCTTTTGTTTGGGGTGCCATAGGCTGCGGGTTGATACTGATTTTGCCTGAGAGAGGCATAAAGATGGTCGGCTTAAACGGGCTGATCATTCTGATGGCGATATATTTTTTCCAGGGCGTGGCTATTGTTTCGTTCTTTTTTGAAAAAAAACATTTTTCATCTATATTGAAGTTCGTTTTATATAGCCTTATTGCGATTCAGCAGGTTATAGCGCTTATTATTATAGGAATTGGTTTTTCCGATATTTGGTTGAATTACAGGAAATTGGGAATCAAGCAAAAAAGTTGAGTAACGGTTCACGGTTTTCAATATCCAAAATGCTTTAATCGTTGCATAGTTCATTGGAAAAACTGTGAACTGTGAACCGACAACCGTGAACGATTACGAGTTTTGCGACTGTAGATAGTAGTTTGCTGCATAATGCTAAAGTATTTTTTGTGAAATTTATTAAAGGTATTAACAGGGGTAGCATATGAAGTTAATTTTAAAAGAAACAATAGAGTCATTAGGAATAATCGGCAGCGAGGTAAAAGTGGCAGACGGTTATGCCAGAAACTATCTTTTACCGCTGGGGAAGGCGGTGCTGGCAACTTCTCAAAACCGTAAAATGCTCGAGACGGAAAAGACTAAATTTGAATTGCAGATTGCCAAGGAAAAGGAGTTTGCCGAAGAGATGTCCAAACGTCTTGAAAATGTTGTATGTAAGATAACCGCAAAGGTTAGTGAAGAGGATCGCCTGTACGGGTCTGTTTCTTCGGGCGATATTATTGATGCCCTCGCGAACCAGGATATTAAAATTGAAAAAAGGATGATATTGCTCAAAGAGCCTATTAAAAATATAGGCACATACAAAATACCTGTTCGTGTTTACAAGGGAGTTGAGCCTGAGATAACGGTTGAAATAACGGCTGAATAAATTATAACCATTCACGGTTTACAGTTATCGGTTCACGGTTGAAAAAAACAGAGGGTAGAAGAGAATTATTGCCGAAGTAAGCTAAAGAAAGAGTATTCCTGGTTTCCAAAGGCTTATAAATATTGCACAAGGCTCGGCTACGGAGCTGAGAACACATATTTATATTTCGCGAGAGGTTAATATATTTTCTGGTTTAGATGCGAAAGAATTAATTCAAGATTTGAAACCAATATCCAAAATGATTCAATCGTTGCATAGTTCATTTAAAAAACTGTGAACTGACAACCGTTAACGGTTACAAATTAAACGTCAATCAGTTAATGCAGATTAGACAAATGGCCGATACACGCTTTCAAAGCGAAAAAAATCCTTCTCTTTATAAAGTTCCTCCACAGAATCTTGAGGCGGAAGAATCTATACTCAGCGCAATTCTGATAGATAACACCACATTCCTTGATGTCGTTGAGATTCTTTCTCCTGAAGATTTCTACAGGTCGTCTCATAACAAGATTTTTTCAGCAATGCTTGACCTCTTTTCAAAGAGCGAACCTATTGATCTTGTGACACTTGCCAACATTCTCAAAGAGCAGAATTGTCTGGAAAAAATCGGAGGGGCTACATATCTTGCCAGGCTGGTGGATACTGTCCCGGTTGCTGTAAATGCTCGACATTATGCCAAGATAATCCACGACAAGGCATCGCTGAGGCGTCTTATTGAAAAGACAAATGAGATTGCCAGGCAGTGCTTTGAAGACCGTGGCGATGTTGACGAACTAATAGACTTTGCTGAAAGAGCAATTTTTGAAATATCGGAAAATAAGAATAAACAAGCATTTTATCCGATCGGAAAAATTATCAGCAAGAATATCGACACCCTTGAAGAGCGCGAGGGGAACAAGAGTTTACTCACCGGTATTGCGACAGGTTTTACACGTCTTGACACCCTAACATCTGGTTTGCAGAAATCGGACCTTATAATTCTTGCCGCGCGCCCAAGTATGGGAAAAACCTCTTTAGCGCTGAATATTGCGAGGAATGCCGCAGTAAATGCCAATGTTCCTGTTGCTATATTTTCACTTGAGATGTCTAAGGAACAGCTTTCGATGCGTTTGCTCTGTGCCGAGGCAAGAATCGATTCGCACCGTATAAAGAGCGGTTTTTTCAGCAGGGATGACTGGAACAGGCTGACAGAGGCTGCCGGTGTTCTGTCTGAAGCGCCGATTTATATAGATGATTCACCCGATATTTCGGCCACTTCGATAAGGGCTAAGGCACGCAGATTAAAGATGGACAAAGGGCTTGGTTTGGTTATCGTTGATTACCTGCAGCTTATGAGGGGTAGAGCTTCAAATGAGCGCAGGGACCTTGAAATTTCAGAGATATCAAGATCATTAAAGGCGCTGGCAAAGGAGGTAGACGTGCCTGTGCTGGCTCTTTCTCAGCTCAACAGAAAGCTGGAGGAACGAAGCGATAAACGGCCGCAGCTTTCTGATTTAAGAGAGTCAGGCGCACTTGAACAGGATGCGGATGTTGTCGCATTCATTTACAGGGACGAAGTGTATAACAAGGATGAAAACAATCCTAACAAGGGTAAAGCGGAAATAATCCTTTCCAAGCAGAGGAACGGACCTATCGGGTGGGCGTCTTTAACCTTTTTAACCTCTTATACCAGGTTTGAAAATCCAGCGTCGGAAGATGATCATGGTATGATGGATTCATGAAGAGGCTTTTCGGAAGCACCAGTGGACTAAAAGCAGATCATATCCACAGGCTTGAAAATCTTTATCGCCGCCGCATACCAACTGAATTTGTCGTTACATTTGAGATTGCCAGCGAAATAAGCAATCTTTCCCACGAGATACGTCGTCAAATAGGTCTTCTTGTAAACCGTCTTGGGAAAATAGTATCTGTAATTATAGGGAATTATCAAGAGATAGTAATTCCTGATATAAGTGAATATAGAGCTTCTCCTGGTCGTCTTAGAGGGCTCAGATGCATACATACGCACCTGAAAAACGAACTCCTTACAAAAGATGATCTTACAGACCTCGTCCTGTTGAGACTGGACATAATTGCCGCAATTACAATAACATCAAGTGGCCAGCCCAGCCAGGTTCATGTCGGGCATATACTGCCTAAAAGTCAAACAGGAAAGCAATGCAGGATACTTGCTCCCTTGAATCCCGGTCAACTCGATATAGGCTGTCTTGAGCTTATCAAAGCCGTTGAAATAGAACTTGCCCATGCAGGGCATTTATATAAAGCAGGTTCGGGAAAGGAAAGGGCTATACTGATAAGTGTTACAACCGCTCTCAGGCGTATGGCTATGGATTCCCTGGCAGAGCTTAAAGAACTGGCTTTGTCCAGCGGTATAGATGTGGTAGACACTGTGCTTCAACAGCGTAAAAGTGTTGATTCAAGATTTCTTATAGGACTTGGAAAACTTCAGGATATAGCTATTTTAATTCTTAAAAAGGGAGCGACACTTATTGTTTTCGATCAGGAATTGAATCCATCCCAGATGCGTTCAATTTCGGATAAAATAGATATTAAGATTATCGACCGGACGCAGTTAATTCTCGACATTTTTGCTCAACGCGCTCAAACAAGGGAAGGAAAGCTTCAGGTTGAACTTGCGCAACTAAAGTATCTGCTTCCGCGACTTATTGAAAAAAGCACTGCAATGTCGCGTTTGACCGGCGGAATTGGGGGGAGGGGACCCGGCGAGACAAAGCTTGAGATACACAGGAGGCGTGTGCGTGACAGGATTACGCGTTTGGGGAAAGATCTCCTTTTTGTAAAGAAGCAGCGCAAACAGCAGAAGGCAAAGAGACAGAAAAAAGGCCTTCCGGTTATTTCAATAATAGGATATACTAATGCCGGTAAATCAACGCTTCTTAATACCCTTACAAAAAGCGATGTGTGTGTCGAAGATCGTCTTTTTGCCACTTTAGACCCTTCGAGCAGACGTTTGAAGTTTCCGGAAGATGTTGAGGTGATTATAACCGATACTGTCGGCTTTATTAAAAACCTCCCAAGAGAGCTTATGGTTGCTTTTAGCGCTACATTCGAAGAGCTTGAAACAGCGGATCTTCTTCTCCATGTCATAGATATCAGCAATCCGCGTTTCAAAGATCATATTGAGTCTGTTGAAAAAATTCTATGCGAGCTTAATCTGAACAACATTCCCTTAATTCGTGTTTTAAACAAGCAGGATATTGTTGACAGAGAAATCATAAACAGGCACATTAAACAGCTTGAAGGGATAGCTATTTCAGCTAATAATGAGTCAACATTGATGCCTCTTCTTGAAAAGATGCAGGCTTTAATCAGTGCTTAATTTTTACGAATTAATCAAGGTTGACTCGCCAGTATAAATATATATTATATAAATGTATATAGATTTGGAAATTGTTAAGAGCGTTGGTATTGCCGCAGCTTATAAGGGGGGCGGGGTGGTTAGGTCTTACCTCGGGAGGCTATCTACAATAAACAAAAAAGGCTCTATTGATCTTGTTACAAAGGCTGATACAGAGTCGGAAAAGGTAATCATTGAGACTATCCTATCCAAGTTTCCAAATCATACCATACTGGCTGAGGAAGGCGGCCTGAATGATGGTGAGGCTGATTATAAGTGGATTGTAGATCCCCTTGACGGTACGACTAATTTTGCTCATCAATTAGGCCTTTTTTCTATTTCCATAGCTTTTGCCTTAAGTGACGATATAGTTTTAGGTATTGTATTTAATCCATTAACGGAAGAGCTTTTTGTTGCTACTACACAGGAAGGAGCCACACTGAATGGCCGGCCGATAAGAGTATCAACCGTGGCGGCAGTTTCAGAAAGCTTGCTGGTAACCGGTTTCCCATATGATTTTAAGAAAATACTAAATCCGTTGCTGAAGCGCTTTTCTAATTGTCTGCAAGCTTCTCAAGGCGTAAGGAGGCTTGGCTCAGCTGCTCTTGACCTTTGTTATGTTGCGTGCGGACGATTTGATGGCTTTTGGGAGCAGAATCTGAAGCCATGGGATACAGCAGCCGGCCAGTTGATTGCTGTTGAGGCTGGAGCTGTTGTTACAGACTTTTCAAACAATCCATTTAAGATTGACAAAAAGGAGATACTGGCAACTAACGGTAAAATACACGGTGAGATGCTTGGGTTGCTTTCAGTTGATAGATAACCACAATGTAACTACTCCGCCGCTAACACACCAATGACACTTTTTTGATAATCTTAATTGTCAAAAATTTTCAAATAATGCTGTGAATAGTTACAAGAAAATTAAAACACAGGTGTCGGTTTTAACGATATTGTTAGGGATGAATATATGAAAAAAGAAAAAATTTATTGTAATTCTCATTTAGGATGTTTTGGAGATTTCAATATTGAGGATATGATTTGTAGAAAGTATTGTTCAATAAACTTGCGTTGCGCTGTTGAGAGCGAAAATAATATCCGCATGGAAATACTGGAGGATCTTGCATCTTCTGATAATATGATTATTAAGATGCAATAAAAATATTACCGTTCACGGAACGTTGAAATTAGAAATTAGAAATTTGGCCTTCATGCTTTTGTACTGCTCTTCCCAATTTCTACTTTCCAATTTCAAGTTTCAAGCCGTAAACGTTTACAAAATAACTTAGCGCTAATTGAGATCACCTCAATTAGGATTGTAGCCTAAGTGTTTATGGGAATATCTTGCCGGGGTTTAATATGCCTTTTGGATCAAAGACATTTTTTATATTTTTCATTAGGGTAAGTTCAACATCTCCAATCTCTTTTTTAATGTAAGGCGCCTTGGTTATACCTATTCCATGCTCACCGGAAATGGTTCCTCCAAGTTCAAGTGTATAGTCGAAAAGGGCCTCAACCGCTGTTTTCGCCTTTTCAAGCTCATACTTATTTTGTTTGTCCAGCATTATATTAAAATGGATATTCCCATCACCTGCATGCCCGAAACTGACTATACAGAGTCCTGTTTCATCCCTTAACACATTTATCTTTTTTACTATATCAGGTATCTTGCTTCTTGGAACTACAATATCCTCGTTTATCTTATCCGGTCCATAACAAAACAGAGCAGGAGAAATTGCCTTGCGCGCTTTCCAGATGTTTGCTGCTTCCTCTTCGGTATCGGCTTTTTCAACCCTTGTTGCGCCACGATTAATACAAAGTGTTTTTAATTTATTTGCGACTCTGTTTGTCTCATCCTCATTTCCGTCAACCTCTATTAAAAGCAAAGCTTCTGCTTTGATCGGAAGACCTATTTTAAGGTAGTTTTCCACACACCTTATCGAAGCATTATCCATATATTCCATAGTACGTGGGATTATGCGGTTTCTTATGATTTCCGATACTGTTTGAGCTGCTGTTTCTATCTTATCAAAAACAGCGATTATTGTTTTTGATACTTCGGGAAGGGGTAAAAGGCGAACCGTTATTCTGGTAATTATTCCGAGTGTGCCTTCAGATCCTGTTATCAAGCGGGTCAGGTCATATCCGACCACCCCCTTGGTGGTTTGTACACCGGTATTAATAATTTCTCCGCTTGGGAGGACAATTTCGAGGCCAAGTACATAATCCCTGGTTACGCCGTATTTAATTGCGCGGGGACCTCCGGCGCATTCCGCAACATTTCCACCCATAGTTGAAAATTCGGAGCTTGATGGATCCGGGGGATAGAAAAGAGACTCTTTTTCAACAGCCTTATGAAAGTGGCCGGTTATAACGCCAGGTTCCACATGGGCGATCAGATTTTCCTTGTCGATTTTCAGAATACGGTTCAAACGGGTCATTACGATAATGACACCCCCTCTGACCGCAAGGGATCCGCCGGTCATGCCGGAACCTGAACCGCGTGGGATAACAAAGAAGCCATGTTTATTGGCGAGTCTTAATATAGCAGATATTTCAGAGCTGTTTTTGGGGAATAAAACAGCATCTGGCATATAGGTTCGGGCAGTTGCATCGTATGCATAACAGGCAAGGTCCTCTTTTGCTTTGCTGCAATTGGCTGTGCCGACAATATTCTGAAGTTGTTTAAAAATAGTGTTAGTCAAAACTGTATAAGATTTGTTTGGTAAGGCAGTCAAAATTCACTAGATTCTAATTTCTGGCAGAGAAATTCAATCTGCTTTTTTATAGGATTGTTTTCTTTTAATCCCTGTTCAACAACACCAATTGAATGAAGGGCTGTGGCGTGATATCGATTAAAACTTTTTCCTATAGTCTGAAGGGGCGAATCAGTATACATTCGCGACAAGTATATTGCTATTTGTCTCGGTCTGACAACACGTTGTTTTCTGGAACTTGAAACAATATCCTTTATTGAAATATTATATTGTTTGCATACAAGTTTTTTAATTACATCTATAGTAATATTAATTCGTTGCCCGGCTATATTTTTTACTACGCTTTCCGCAAGATTCAAGTCAATAGGCATTCCAAGAAGCGATGACTTTGCAGTGACTCCGATAAGGCCGCTTTCAAGTTGTCTAACATTCTCGGTGAGTTCGCTGGCTAAATAATGGATTACATCTTCGGAAACATAATATCCGTTATTCATTATTTTTTTTTGCAGTATTCTAACCCTTGTCCTGAAATTCGGGGGATCAATACTTGAAATAATACCGGACGATAGACTTGATCTCAATTTGTCGTTTAGCTTTGGAATTTCAGATGGAAGGTAACAACTTGAAAAAATTATTTTCTTGTTTGTTTCAAGCAGGCTGTCAAGGGTTAATGCCAGCTCAACCTGGGTGCGTTGCTTACCGCTCAGGTAATGAACATCCTCTATAAGCAGTACATCGCAATTATTTCTGAATTTATTTTTAAACTGATTGATTGAATCATGCCGAAAAGCATGAATCATTTCATTTGTGAAGTCTTCAGCCGTAATATAATAGACATATTCTGAGGGTTTTTCGGACAGGATATGATGCCCGATAGCCTGGGTAAGATGACTTTTTCCCATGCCTGTTTTTGATAAAAGAAAAAGGGAGTTCTGGTTTGCATTGTTTCTTGATGCAAGAGAGAGTGAAGCTGAATAAGCAAAGTCGCTATTACTGCCTACTACAAATTTGTCAAATGTAAAATCTTTTCGTAAAAAGTGTCCTCCGCATGCATGCGAGTTAATATTTGGAAGAGACATTTGAGGCTCATTGTCTGTTTTTTCTCTTGAACCAATCCTATTTTCGGAAACTTCAACAATAAATTTGTATCTGTTGCCTGATACTTTGTGTAGTTCAGACTCGATTAGTGCGCTATAATGATTAAGAACCCGTTTTTTTGAAAAAGCGTTTGGGCAGGCCAGAACAATAGAATCGTTGTCCGATCTTAAATAACCCAGCGGTTCGATCCACATCCTGAAACTTTGTCCCTGAATCTGTTTCTTGATTGAATTTTTAACTTTAATCCAAGTTTGTTTCATAGCGTATTACATTAAAATGACGAGAGTTTTAGAGTCCTTTAGATAAGACAAATTATTCAATAATTACAGAATCAAACGATTTTCAGGATTACTTCGGGGTAGCAAATGGTTTTTTAATAGTGTTTTGTTGTATTTAAAGCAGGGGCTGTTTGGTGTCAAACCTGATTTAAATGGCTTTAGAATTATTTGCAAATAGGTTATTAACAATTTATATCTATCGGATATTTTAATGTATATTACAACCCAATTGGCAACTCTTTCTAAATACGACCTTTTTTGAACTATCATTTTTACTAAGCATTTTATGCACATCCATAGTTGTTGACATAAATTTCAAAACGATGCTTTCTCCTAAAACCTCCAATATCCTTTAATTATCTCTTGTTTTCATAAAAAAATATCCATGCAAAAATTGATTAACTCGTAAAAAATATCATGTACAAGGCGTAGTGATTTTTCAGGCTCGAAGGCATACATGTAGCATGTTGCAAGTCTTGCGACCTTGCGACTTGTCGAAACAAATTATTTTTTTAAAACCCGCAAGTATATCCGACCTGGCAAAGGCAATTAGAGAGGTTATAGTCGGGTAGCAGTCAAAGATTTTCTGTGGCGCTTTAGTCGGACAATCTGTTTCCGCAGTTTGAGCAGAATTTGTCCTTTTCCTCTATGGTCTCGTTGCAATTCGGGCAACATTTATAAGGGGGAGCAAGCTCCATGAGAAGCTGCCCTTTTATCACAGGAACCATCTTTTTATCTGCCTTGTAATCGGCAAATACCGGCACCTTCTTAACAACACCGCTTACAGGAGAATTTATAGAGTATTCAACCTTCATTAGAGAAAGGTTCAATATCTCTTCACCTTCTTGCACTGCATCGCCTGCCTTTTTGTGAACAAGCCATAGATCTGCATCAAATGGGGCGCCGATGTGATAAGGATTATTTTTATCAGCCATTTCCATTCCCTTTTTCTCCACGGCTCTTTTTTCAACCTGTATTTCTTCAACAAAGACTTCGTGATCGAGCTTGTAGCGTATTCTTCTTGTGCCGTTTTTGCTTATCCGGCCTAAACGCATGACATCTATGTCATGTATTTTTCCATCAGAGGTGCGAAATTCCCGTTCAATGCCCAGTTCAAGACCTTCAAACCAGATATCATCAGGAAGCACATTGGGATCGCTGAACTTTTCCAGATTTTTGATGAGCTTCAAGGCATCGCCAGGATGATTAAGATAATTAACCAGCTCTTCTTCAGTGGGCTCTCTTTTGATATGTCCGGCCAGTTCGTTCTTTACTTTAGCTATATTAACAGGGGGAAGAAAATTAAGAGGACTTTTTTCGGTTCTGCTATCAACAGCCTCTTTCCATTTGTTCCCAAACGCCGATTCATAAATCCATTGTTTTGGCCACCCAAGAGGAAGTTTACCGAATTTTCCGAGCAGAAGATTTTTTAAAGCGTCATTTGCATGGGAAAATAGTATATTGCGATCTTTTCTGATTTGCTCATCCAGCCTATCTTCTTCAACAGTGGTTACCTTGTTTAAAAGGTCGATAATTCTTTGCACTTCCGTCATTCCGCCTCGTTCATAAGCCTCTACAACCATCATGTATCCATTAGTCCAGGTTATTTGAGAGCCGGGAGTAACATCGTGGTATCTGATAAGTTTTCGATAGAGCTCGAGAACTAAAAGAATGCTGGGCAGCAGAAATGCATATCCCTGTTTTAAGGCGCTTTCCTGGCTGCTTGAAGTGGCTCCGCCTGGAAGTCCGTGTAGCGTAACATCGTGATCAATTCCAAGAAATGTGGGCCTGCAGTAATGATCGTATATCGGCATAATCTGCTTTAGAACAAATGAGGTTTCTCTGATTTTTTCTTTATCAAGCCTGGTTTTTAAGCCAAGCTCTCCTTCAATATATGCCAACACCGGCATTACAGCTGTCTGGCCATAAAATCTTACGCTGGGACCGTCAGCCACATCAAGGATTTTTGCTCCTGCCTGAGCTGCTGCGCCAAGTGCGGGCACGGCAAGACCGTCTGTTGCATGGCGATGATATTGAATAATTAAATCAGGATATTTATCAAGCACGGCTGAAATCAGGCTTTTGATAAACCGCGGCGGGCATACTCCCGCCATATCTTTAAGGCAGAATATAATTTTTTTAGATGCCTCGTTCTTATTGCATTCTAAAATTCGCCCCACCATTGAAAGGATGTCATCCAGCACTCCGAGGTAGTGTGGCACATCAAAACCCTGCGCCCAGCTTAAGCTGACTGCCGGCTGAAAAATACGGTTTTCGGCTTTTAAAACAATTTCGGCAAACGGAGCCATGTTTTCAATATGATTCAGAAAATCGAAACATCGTATTACGTGGTAATGTTTTACTATCATCTCTCCGGTGCGTTTCATGATTTCACGACTCTGGGGAGCGTAGCCGAGCACATTTGTTGATCGTATAAGGATAAGTTTTTGCGTGTTTGGCGCAAACTCGTTCCAGTTTGCCGCTTCAGCCCACGGGTCTGTCATGCATCCTAACATGGCGACGTGGTAATGGGCTCCGCCGCCGTTTTCGATGGATGCATATCCGCACCTGTCAATTAAGGGCCCGACAAGCCGATCGTCAAAGAGACGAAATCGATTACCGGTTTCCGACTGGGTTATATCCCTTGGGGTTGTGTTACAGAATTCCACATATTCAGAATTTCGTAAAAAATTTAGAGTGTTGTCTCGATGGTCGTTGGGATTAAAAGGCGGCTGATAGGAACGGTCATGGATCGCCTTTTTTGCTAAAGTTGAAACATCCACAGACATTGGGCCAACCTTGGAATCACCAAATTTCCGGTAAGACCCAAGCCCGATATATGGATTAAATCCTTTGGCGGTAGTTTCAGCCATCAAACCGGCAAGTCGGATTTCTTCAGGTATGATTTCCCTGTAAGACATCAGTTCAGGCGTATTATCGATGAATTTTGTAACAACTTCGCCTGCCATGAATTTTGGATGCGAGATAACCTTTTGATGAAATAAAATAGTGGTTTTCAGGCCGCCTATGAAGTATTCAGACAGCGCCCGCTTCATGATTGCCAGTGTCTTTTCCCATGTGGGTCCATATGCCATAAGGAGAGCTCCCAGCGAGTCGTAGAGCTTGGGGAACTCGTATCCGTAAAAGACGCATGAATCGAGCCTTATTCCTTCGCCTCCTGGAGAAAGATACCTGGTTATTTCACCTGCGTTTGGCTGGAAATTGTTTTGGGGATCCTCAAAATTTATTCGGCATTGCATGGCAAATCCCCTGGGGCTTAGCTCTTCCTGCTTCAGGCGTAGTTTTTCACCAAAAGAGATCCGTATCATTTCTTCAACAAGATCTATCCCGTAAAGTATCTCTGTGATCCCGTGTTCAACCTGAAGCCTGGTGTTTGCCTCAATAAAGTAGTAATTCTGTTTTTCATCCACTAAAAATTCAAATGTCCCGATAGAATCATATCCTGAGGCGGATACGATCTTTAAAGTAGCATCTTTAAGAGTTTTTCTTAATTCACTGGTCATCCCTTTCCAGGGAGAGGGTGTGATTTCCAGTAATTTTTGATTTTTTCTCTGCGTGGAACAGTCCCGCTCATCCAGTACTACTGCGTTGCCGAATGAATCACAGACAGCCTGTATCTCCATGTGCCTGACCGATGAAAGAAATTTTTCAATATATAAATTCGGGTTGCCGAAACTCGCTTCTGCAATGGTTGAGGCTTTTTCGAAATGCCTCTCGAGTTCTTCAGGGAATTCAATAATTACAATTCCCCTTCCACCACCACCACCTTCACTTTTTATCATTACCGGATAGCCGATTTCCTGTGCGATCTGTTTTGCTTCTTCAAGGCTTACCGCGCTGTCGGAACCGGGAATGACCGGTACGGAAACAGACTTTGCAATCTTTCTGGCCGTGACCTTATTGCCGAGTTTTTTCATGGGAGCTTCTGAAGGGCCGATGAAGATGATTTTGTTTTCTTTGCAAAGGGATGGGAACTGGTTGTTTTCCGCGGCAAAACCCCAGCCAGGGTGAAGGGCTTTAACATCATGCTGCAATGCAAGGCTAACGATTTGCTTTATGTCTAAATATCCTTTTTCCGTCTGTATAGCGTAAGCCTTGTCCGCCTTGGATACGTGAGGAGCGGTCTTGTCTTCCTCTGTGGCAAATGCTGCGTATATACCTCCCATTTCTCTTATGGTCCGTCCTATACGAAGGGCCGGAACTCCACGGTTGGCTACCCCTATCCTTAATTTTTCAATTGGTGAACGCATTGAAATTTCTCCTTTGGAATTAAACATAACACTTTTTCATGAAAAATCTATATTAAAAACATAAGAATTGTTTTTTGAATGGAGTTTGCGTTCAGGTACTATCTATCCGGAATTAATCTAAAACCGAAATTTTTCATTTCGTAAATATAGAGCCCGTCCACCTTTAAAAATCCGTTTGCGACAATACTTGGGACAGGAACGTCCTGAATACCGGTTATCACGGCTTCAACTTCGATTTTTTTATTAACCGGAATAACCTGCCCGCGATAGGTCCAGTTATGCGGATTTTGGGTGATAAGTTCAAAGCTGTGGGTCTTGGATAGATGCTTCCAGCGCTTAAGCGCCATGAACTTAATAAGTTGAAGAAATGCTTCTATTCCGAGAGAACCGGGCCACACAGGGTCCTGATAAAAGTGTGCCTTGAAAAACCATTCATCAGGATCTACATCCTTTATCCCGCGAATAAAACCAAGACCTTTTGGGCCTCCGTCCGGCAGATACAGATCGATTTTATCGATCATGAGAAGCGCTTTTGAAGGCATTGACAAACAAGGCGCTTTATCAACGGCAGGATCGTCAGGCGTAAAAGGAGCTTTGTCTTCGAACAGGTATGCGCTGTTTTTATTAAATTCATCAGTTGTTGGAATATATGCCCATCTATTGACGTTAGTTAGGCCGACCTGCTGCATCAGGGCATTGTCAGTGAAAAAACCAAAGGAAGTATCTCCCTTATAAATTATTTTATTTTGCTTAAGTATCAGAAAATCAAATTCTTCTATAATCATATCGCCGGCTTCAGAGACTTTTTTTGCTCGGGCTCGCATGGTCAGAGTTTTTGCCTCACGTGACACATTATCGTATAAGACAGCATTACCGCCAAGGTTTCTGAATTTGAGATCATTTTTGCTTTTAAGGGCAGATCCCATATATGCAGCAAGCCAGCCGCAGGGCTGAAGCGCTATTTCAAGCAAAATGCAAAACGGCATAAGCTGGCCGTGATCTGATTTAAAATACCATGCATCATAAGGCACATCATATTCGGCTTCTATCCATCCGCCGGGTTTTAAGACCCACGGCTCGGGCTCGACAGAAACTATCCTGTCCATAAACTGATATGGCGGCCCGGGAAGCCTTGCAATACGTCTTTTTTTATCAAACTGTTTATATGGCTCGCCAAATGCTTCAGAAGGGTTTCCGACTGAAAAGGCAAGCAGCTTTTTTAGGTCAAACAGGACTTTCTTTTCTTTTTTCTTCCAGAATTTCTCTATTTCTTCACCGGTTATACCGGTCATTTTCATGGACATATCTGTAAACATAACAATATTATGTCCGTCAGCATACATGAGAGCATCGGCAATTACATAAGGTTCAGGATTGTATCCGATCTCCTTTATTATTATTTCATAAACAACATGTTTTGTATTTGGTGTTACCGGCCCCCGGCATTTCAGTATGCTTTTAACTCCAAGCACCGGTTCATAGCATACGCCGGTTTTCTCTGTAACCCATCCAATGCGCTGGATAAAGACTCTGAGGGTATGGGCGCAGCATTCATACATGAGAGTTCCCGGCATTACCATGTCGTCCATGAAATGACAGGTAAGGAACCAGTCGTTTGGGTGTATATCAGCCTCTGCTTTAATCAGCCCAAGCCCGTATCGCCCTCCCTCTGGATCAAGATGGATAATCCGGTCGATAAGTTTCATCCGATCGCTTTGGCCTTTGTTTATTCCGGGAAGCCTGAGCGACTCGGCAAGCTCGACATTGTCAAAAAGAGGGCCGAAACATGCTTTTAGATTTCCGGCTCTCAGCGCATTTACAGCTTCATCGTCATATTTTTCAACAGATACAGGCACCAGCTCTTTCCATTTGGATGCTCTTTTTCCCTTCAGCGGCCGTGTATCTTCATCTTTAAGGATAATTCCTCCTGAATTTTTAACCTCCTCTTTGGTAAAGAAACCCGCGCATCCGTCAGACATTGTGATAAGATGGGAGGAGCCGATAAAACCTTTAAAGTTGAAAAAGAAAAGATATGTTTGACCCTGGCGGACAAACTTTTCAATATTGATTTCATATCTGATTGTGTCTCCGGGCTGCGGCAGACCGAGGTGAAATGTTACTACAGCATCGAGCAGCCTGTATGTTCTTTTACCTTTTACGATAAGATCGATGCCCAGATAAGAGCACAGAAACAGATCAGCCTGGCCTGCTTCGACCGATATGCACACCGGAGCGCGGCCTCCGTCCAGATACCACGCTTTTGGCAGAACATCATGTTCAGTTACAATGCTGCCGGAGCTCAGCGAACCTTTTTCACCTTTAATCGAAATTATCCTGTCAACAAGCATAAGAGGTTCATCAGGCAGGCGTACCCTTGCTTTATATGTATCAACCACCGCGAATTCAGGGCCAAGCACTTTTGCCACAGAGCCTGTCGCAAATTCCATACACATATCGCGAGGAAAGAGTGTTGACGGTTGACGGTTGACGGTTGACGGTTTCTGGTTACTCGTTGCAGGTTGCTCTTTTCTCTTTTCTCTTTTCTCTTTCCGACCTCTGCCCTCTGACTTCTGACTTCTGATCTCCGACTCCTGACCCCTGTTTTTTATGTTTCTTGCTGTGAGCAGTTTTGTCTGGAGTTCAAATGCCTGGGCATAGGAGTTTTGCAGTCTGGTTGAAAATTCCAGAAAAGTCTTGTGGGTGTCTGCTGTTGCTTCAATGCTTTTTATTGCGCGCTCTATTTCCGGAGAGGTTTGCGTTTTTCTCTTTTTTTCCGGCAGGGCAGGGCAGGGAGCTTTTCCTCCGATGATCAGAGTTATATTCCTGCCTGTCGCTTTCTTGTCCAAGCCTTCTTGATCGTAATGCCGGCGCAGTTGAGCGCCCGGTTTATCTTTTGGGTTTTTAAATTCTTCAAGTATAACATGGCCGCAGTTGCCGTCTTTTGTTATGCAGCCGACACATGCCATGCGGGGGCTGTCTTTTATGTTGCTTGTCCAGTCTTTTGTATTTGCAGGGATATGAAATATCTCATTTTCCAGAATATTCTTTTTTCCGTTGGCTGAAGTCTTTAAGGAAGGGATTGTTTTTTGATGCAAACACAGGCTTGTTTTAATTAGAGAAGCAATTCCTGCGGCTGCTCCTGCATCGCCTATGTTTGCTTTGACGGATCCTATAGCGCATTTGTTTTTGCGATTTTTAAAAAACTCATGCAGAGCCTCTGATTCCAAGCTGTCTTCAACAGGATCGCCGCTTCCATGTGTTTCAAAAAAACTTATTAAAGATGGCGAAATATCTGCATCATAAAAGCATTTCGTAAGTGAGAGAATATAAGCATCTTTAGCATTCTTTGCTTTGCTTGCATTTCCTGCCCCTCTTATTACAGAATATATCCTGTCTCCATCCTCTATTGCCCGATCAAGAGGTTTCAGAACAAGCGCTGCAGCGCCTTCTCCGGGAAGTCTTCCATCTGTTGACACGTCGAACGGGCGGATCTCATCCTTACTGGAAAAAGGGCTTATCATGTCAGATGTTATAATGCTGCGAACATCGCATGCAAGATCTATTGCTCCCACAAGCACGGCATCCATTTCATTTTGCTGCAGAAATCTTATCCCTCTTTCAAGAGCGCCAATGCCTGATGCCTCTTCATTGGAGACAACAAAGCTTGGGCCTCCAAAGCGGAATTCCCTGGCAATCCTGCTTCCTATGATTCCTCCAAGAGCCCCCAAAGTCCGCTCATTTGTCAAGGGCGGACCGTATGAGTCTTTCAGGGATTCGAGCCAATTTGCGGTTTCATTGTCGTCAAGATCAAGACTGTATCTTTTTTTCCATAACCCGACCAGGTTATGCAGATGCCAGCGCAGGTGAAAATTGGTTTCTTCAAAATCAAAGCCCATGCCGATAACAGCGCCCATTCGCGGGCGCTCTTTCCTGAGCGGAAGACCCGCATCCTTCATCGCATCGGCTGATACTTTCAGCATAAGCAGATGCTGCGGGAGTATGTCATAAATTTCATTGGGAGGTATGCGAAACTCTCCTGCGTTAAGCGAGAGCTTGTCCATAAACCCGCCGTATGCAGCCCGTTTGTCAAGATATGTTTCCGCAACAGTATCGCATCCTTTCCATCTGTCTTCAGGCCTTTTTCTGATTATGGATCTGTCATTAAAAATAACCTCGTTAAAATCTTTCAATGACTTTAAAGATCCAAAAGCAGCTCCCATTCCTACAATGGCAACAGGGGGGCTGGGAATTTTTAATTTTGAGTGTTGAATTTTGAGTGTTGAATTTTTAATTTTGAGTTTTGAATTGGATGATGGATCCCATTGTTCGAGAAGGAGATGGGCATTTATTCCACCAAACCCGAATGCGCTTACTGCGGCGCGAAGCGGTCTATGTTTGTCTTTTCTCACCCATTCTTCAGCCTCTGTCTGCACCCTGAAAGGGCTGTTGTTAAGCGGACTTTTCTTCGAAGCTTTGTTAAAATTAAGCGAGGGCGGCAGAATTTTGTGTTTTAACGCAAGGATAGTCTTGATCATTCCAGCGGCGCCGGCGCCTGTTAAAAGATGACCGATCATCGATTTTACGGACCCTATGGCGCATTCTCCACAAGACCATCCTGATTCGCCCCAGAGGCTTCTTAAACTTTGAAGTTCCGTGGCGTCCCCAACAGGTGTTCCAGCGCCATGGCATTCAATGAGGTCTATATCATAAGGAGACCATCCTGCGGATTTATAGGCAGAACGCATGGCGCGAACCTGGCCTTCGGAATCCGGAGCAAGAAGGTTGCCTCTTATATCATTGGAAAGCCCGATGCCGTGGATTAGAGCGTGGATGTTGTCTCCATCACGCAAGGCATCATCAAGCCTTTTTAAGACGAGCATTCCAATGCCTTCTCCAACCACGAGACCGTCTGCTGTTTCGTCAAAAGGCGCGCACCGGCCTGAAGGGGATAATGCGCGAAGCTGGCTGAAGCCTACCTGGGTATAAAGGCATTCCGGTCTTGAAACCCCGCCCGCCAGCATGGCATCAGCGCGAAGAGAATAAAGTTCGTCGCAGGCAAATTTAACCGCGTAAAGAGATGATGCGCATGCAGCGTCAAGAGTATAAGTGCCGCCGCCAAGTCCCAAAGCTTTTACCAGGATAGCCGCAGGCAGGCTCGTTACCCTGCCTGCTGTGCATTCTTGTGTTGTAAGAGGCTTTGCGTCAAAATGAGAAGAACTGCCAAAGAGTCTTTCTTCAAATGATCTGCCAAGGATTTTTCTGGTTATTAAAGAAGATGCATCGGTTGGAAGCGCGATTGCGGCAAGGATTGTTCCAATGCGTTCTCTGTTTAACGATGATGTTTTACAATCCGACAACGCCTCTCTGCCGGCATGGAGAACCAGGTGATAGAGAGGGTCTAAATCCTTTAAAAGATCTTTGTCTATGCTAATGCCTGCATGACTCGACTTGATTGATTGAAGTATGTCGGCATCTATCAGACAGCAGCGTTTTGAAAACGCCTTGTCCGGCATTGGATCAGGATTATACATCAAGTCAGGTTCAACTATCCATCTGTCTTTCAATACATCGGAGGTTGAATTGATTTTATTTATAATATTGTGCCAGAATATATTAATGTCAGCCGCTTTTGGAAATACACCGGCCATGCCGACAACAGCTATAAGGGGTTGTTTTTTCATTACTGTTTTATAACCAATTAATTTGTTTTAAGCAAGAGTCAATAGTATAGGGATTACAGATAGTTTGCCACGAAGTACACGAAGCACATAAAGGCCTCAAAGGTTTACAGGGATGCACTCGCTTTTGCGGTTCAATATTTCAAACGGCATTCAATATTGACAGCAGTCAGGCATTTAGTTATTTTGGCAATTACGCGTTGTTGTAAATAATTTTCAACTCAACTGTTATCCCAAAGATTGTATCTGGTTCTTCTAACACTGCAATCTTGATGAACGGCGGCACAATCGGCACATAATAGCAATGGAGGAAATGATGATGAAAAAATTGAGGACGATACTGTGTTTGGGTTTATTTTTGTTCATTGCATCTGGCTGCGCTTCTATCAACTATAATGAAATAGCGCCCAACGCTAATACATTCCAGCCGAAAGTGGCTGTTGTACTCCCGGCCATCAAGATGCCCGAAGGGACGGAGCATGACATCGACAAAGTGGCAATGGCAATTTTTGATGCTGCCACCACGGCAAAACGCTTCGAACGTGTCATAGATCCCCTGACGGCAAAATCTCAGATGTCCAATGATGTCGACCTGCAGAACGCCATTATGGTTTACACATCAAAATTGAGGTCGGTGGGGTTTTCCGATAAGGAGAGTATACTAAAGATTGGTAAAATTTTCCAGGCCGACACCATTATCGTGGGTGAGGTGAGTAAATGGGGCTATGGAGTCTATGCCGGTGAAAAGAACGGAGAGGTTGGGATGGCAATAAAAATGGTTGATGTCGCAACCGGTGTTATTTACTGGAAAGCAGCTCACACAGACAAGGAAACATACCATTTGTTCAAGCCGAATCTGGCGAAAATGGCAACTAAACTGGCCAAGAAGATATTTGATTACATACCGAAACCATAAGCACGCAGGAGGCTTTCGTTACCCGGGTGAATATCCGGGATCTGCTAACACCCTGCAGCCCAGTTTGGACGGGATTTTCGCTTCCGCTTCGATAATCTACGTATAATGCGCTCGCTATTGCGGTTCAACTTAATTCATGATGTGCAATGTGTTTTTTGGTTGTATACCGAGAAAATCACGAATAAATGCTCCTAGAGCCTTTGCACTATATGCTTGTCGGGGTGCTGGACAATCCGCCGATGGAAGTGAAGGCAGAACTTTTATATCCGAACTATGGAAAAACCGGAACATAAAATTCCTGTTTTAAGATTCGCATTTATTTTCAATGGATTAGATTATCTCGAAATCATAGTTGTTTGTAAAATAGAAAAGATTTCCATTAACCTCGGAATACTGAGTTCCGATTCACAAGATATGATGCTAATTAAAAAATAATAAATATCAATAGGTTATAAAATTGGCATAGGCATTGCTTTACGCAGCTAAGATTAATAATGGAAACATTATTCAATGTTTGAAAAATCAGGTTATACATTAAACATTTTATGCGAAAGGAATGAGATATGCAAAAAGCTAAAAAACCACAAAAAGAGGTCACCCTTGTTGGATTTGTTAGTCCTATTGAAGAGGATGATACGGTTGTGGGGATCGAAATTTCAACCGATGATGATGATTATCTGGTTGAACTTAATAAACAAGGAAAGGACTTGTTTAACTATTTGGATGAGGATGTCGAAGTAAAGGGCCTTGTTACAAAAGACAAAGACGACAACTATAAGATTACCGTAAACAGTTTTGAAGTGTTGGAAAATGAAGATGATGAGATCGACGATGACGATTATGATGACGAAGAGCAAAACGACAATTATTAAGGCTTATAAATTCTTGCGGTTTTTTTATATAAACATCTTTCTTTAAAAGAGGTAGTTTGGGGTAAAATCCTCAAGGGAAGGCGGTAAGTGGAATATAGCTTACCGCCTTTTATATTTGTAGAAAGATATGTAAGACATATGGGAAACAAGTTTATTAATATGAACTCTTATCACAAAGAGCAATCAGAGGCGCTTTATATGGTTCGGCGCTTTCTTGCAAATATTTCTTTAGAAGAAAGACAACAGCTTCAATTAGACATTGCCGACCACCTTAAATTCCGCGAGGAGGCAGCCTCTTTTCTTTCCAGCTGTTTCAGTGAGGTGTGTACCCAGAAGTGTTACCAGAGCAGGCTTAGTGCCTGTTGTTCACGTGAGGGAATTATTACATTTTTTGCAGACGTGGTTGTTAATGCTTTGATGTCGCAAGACAGGGAGATAGATCTTTTGCTTGAGGTTCTTAAAAAACCAAACAACAGATTCAAATGCATCTATCTTGGGGAAAAAGGTTGCCTGTGGCGGCTTAAGCCGATTATTTGCGAGATGTTTCTATGTGAACATTCAAAAAAAGAGGTCTTTAGCGAAAACCCACAGCTCGAACACAAATGGGAGGAACTAAAGCAACATGAGAAACTTTATACCTGGCCGGATCGCAGGGTTGTTTTTGACACACTTGAAAGTTGTTTTATAGAGGCTGGATATTCTTCGCCTCTTATGTACATGCATAACAGCCCAGGCCTTTTGCGTGTGAAGCGCAGAGCGCTTTCATGCGCTGCGTCTTGCAAAGGCGGTGATTGAGCTGTCCGGATCAGGCTTAAACGCCTTGAGAAGCGAAGCATCCATTACAGCCTCATAGCCGGTTAATTGGGCTACAACTATATTATCATTATCAAGGAATGTAAAATCACAGGTCATTTTATGGCCTGTCATTTTCTTTACTTCAAGCACTGCCGTTACTCCATCGCTCGGGAAAGCCTTTTGATACTGACGGTAAGAAGATGTATAGCTCGGAAGCGAAACAAGGCCCGTCTCCTTAAAGGAGTATAATATCGCCATTTGAAATGCTGAGTCGAGCACAAGAGGATCACCTATCCATCTGCTTCTTAATGGTTCGACCATCCACTTTGCCGGTAGAGGAGCGGCAGAAATCCGCGCTACCATCCTGTTTGAGGAATACTCTGTAATTTCCTTTATTCCTTGAAGTTCAACGCCATGAAAAAGGATTTTATCATATATTTCTTCTATGCTCATCGGGTAAGGTCTTGAATCGATCTTTTCCATTCGGTCAAAATGTGGCGGCTGCGAAAAACTATCTGTCAAAACAGCTTTTGCCCTGTAGTGAACAATATCCACTCCATCCTTTATGCCGTCCCTGACTTCAACATCGACTTCAAAAAAAGCCCCTTTCTTTACAGGTTTGCCTGCCATGAGCCTGATAATCTTTTTTTGCCGGTCAAGCTGGATGCCTTTTAAAGCCTGCATATCATCAAGACCATGGAATAAAAGACCCGGATTCCCGTGAAGCGCTCCATGTCCAAGCCATTCAGCTATAAGCGCAAAAGGAATTACAGGTTTTTCTCCAAGGACATGTGATTCAAGGATAGGATATCTATCAACATCTATTTCATGTTTTATTGTTAAAGAAAGTTTATCTTTTTTCTTTAAAGATGCGACCTGTTTCAAAGCAAAAGTTTCCGTTTTTACAGTATTTTTGTTTTGTTGAGTAAGAATTTCCGCGCCAATAACAACTTCCACGGGAGAGCCTTTATCTCCCATCATTTCATAAAGCATACACATAGCGCCCGAATCAGTTGGGATCAGCTTTACACTATTTCGTTCAAACTCACGTTTCAGGGCAGGTGACACCATCCCACCATCCCACGGCCCCCAGTTCATAGAGATGACTTTGCATTCAGGCCGGTTTATAGACTCCTGTTGCGCTGTCTTGTTTAAAACTTCGTTAGCCATGGCATAATCGGCCTGGCCTTTATTGCCAATGCGGGCGGTTATTGATGAAAAAAGCACAATATATTTAAGATTATCCTGTTTGGTGGCTTCAAGAACCGCTTTGAGTCCTTTAACCTTTGTGTCGAAAACCCTTTCAAACTGCTCAATAGATTTGTCTGTTATAAGGCGGTCTTCCAGAATTCCGGCTCCATGTATAATCCCTTTTATTGGGCCGTAAGCAGAGCGGACATCATTAAGAATGGAATTAACGGCCTGAAAATCGCGGACATCCACCGAATAATAGATCGCCGTGACACCGGTTTCTTTAAGTTTTTGCATGGTTTTTAAAATTTCGCGGTTTGCCAGATGCTTTTTAAATGATTTTTCCAACAAGGCCGGCGAGGCATCTTTTTTGCTTAATTCATTTTTAACAATCGCTTTTTTTATTGCCGCTTCATCATGAGCAGAAGCAAGCCATTTGGGTTCCGGTGACGGATATGGAGAGCGACCAAGAAGAACAACAGTAGGTTTTGCATGTTTCGCAAGGGCGTATGTTGCAGCCGCTGTTATACCTCTTGCGCCCCCTGTTACGATAACTGTGTCATCTTTATTGAGATCTATTTTGCCTTGAGGATAAGGAGAAGGCACAAGCTCCAATATAAGCCGCATGTTATGATTCAGACCGGCTTCAACAGTTTCTGATGGATCAGGATTTAAAAGTTCAGCAACAATATTTTTTGCAATACCCTTTTTGTCTTTCCATGTTGGTTCTATATCTATGGCATGGCATCTAACTTCGTCCCATTCAGTTGAGGCTGTTTTTGCAAGACCTGCGAGCCCTCCCACAACAGGATTACCCATCCCTTTGCCCTTAAAGCCGAATGCTCCGTCAAGGCTGGTTATTGTCGCAAACACAGCCCCGCCATCCGCGGCTGAATCTATGAGTTGCGAGGCAATCAGGCTTGTAACCGCGAAGGCATCCTTTAAGAAGGCCTCATCTTGTAAGTCTATGGCCCCTATTACAAGACCTCCTGCCGGAGGCAGATCCTTTTTCCCCTTTAATGCTTTGAGTGAAACAACCATGGCATCTATATTAAATGATGCCAGTTCATCAGCGATTGCCTGTGAGAGACCGGTTTTATCTTTTGTGATATAGACTTTTCTTCCGTCCGGGATAGACAGCCTTTTGTCATAAACAAGCGGCCTTTCAACCATTGACACTATTTTTCTATCAATATTATCTATGGCAATTTTATCTATAAGAGGTTTAGTTGTTTTTTGAACTTCATTTGAACTTTTTTTAATTACCTGCCTTTTATGCTCATCTGTTTTTTCAGCTCCGCACAAGTGTTCTGCAATCTGGCCGAGTGTTTTCAGTTTACCCATGATTTCCGGAGAAACAGAAGGCAGATCCGGCATTTTTTCTTCGATTGTGGAAAGTATTTCCACCCTTTTTATGGAATCAATGCCAAGGTCTGCTTCAATATCCATGTCAAGATTGAGCATTTCAACAGGATATTCTGTGAGG
>JAUSPN010000085.1 GCA_030656555.1 Candidatus Desulfaltia sp.
GAGATGGTTATGCCCGGAGACAATGTAACCATTACAGGTGATTTGATAACGCCGATAGCTATGGAGAAGGAGCTGCGGTTTGCGATAAGGGAAGGCGGTCGAACTGTCGGCGCCGGAGTTGTAAGTGAAATCATTGAATAACGGCGAAGGAGTCTTATCGTGAGAACAATCGTTACTCTTGCATGCTTCGAATGCAAAAGAAGGAATTATACAACAACAAAAAATAAACGTACAAAACCGGATAAGCTGGAATTCAGCAAGTATTGTAAATTTTGTAGAAAACATACTTTGCATAAAGAAACCAAATAAAACAATAAAATAATGATGATGCAGGCCAGTAGCTCTAACGGTAGAGCGTCGGACTCCAAATCCGGGTGTTGGGGGTTCGAATCCCTCCTGGCCTGCCAAATCATTTTGCAAAGGTTTTGTTTAAGGTCTGATAAGTTGATTTAGGTGAATAATGGGACGGTTACAAAGGAAAAAGCCAGCAAGCAATAAGAAAGACAAGAAAAAAGATGTTGATGTAACGACATCATCACAGATTGAAGGTAATCTTGCCATGAAGAAAGCTGCGTTGGTTGTCAGCCCTTCAATGTCCGTAAAAAGAAAGCAAACTTTATCGGAGAAGAAACCGGCAAGCTGGACCAAGCAGGATAATAATTATCTGAATAAGGGATTGCAGTTTCTCAGAGAAGTTAAGGTCGAGCTTAAGAAGGTGGCATGGCCTACACGAAAGCAGACACTTGGTTCAACCCTTGTTGTGACAATACTTGTCATAATAATAGCGCTTTTTCTCGGGGTGGTTGATATTGGCTTGTCTGCTCTTGTCCGTGTGTTTATTCAATAATATGAGGAGAAGAAAAGAGTGGCTCTAAAATGGTATGTAGTCCACGTTTATTCCGGATTTGAAAATAAAGTTAAAGTAGCTCTGGAAGAGCGAGTAGCTTCCTCCTCTCATGCTGAAAAATTTGGAGAAATTGTTGTGCCGACCGAGAAGATAGTTGAATTGATTAAAGGGAAAAGAAAGGAATCGTCACGCAAGTTCTATCCGGGATATATTTTGGTTAAAATGGAGCTAGATGATGAAACATGGCATATAATAAATGATACAGCAAAGGTTACCGGATTTTTAGGCGGGAGAAAAAAACCGAGCTCCATATCCGACGAGGAAGTCGAGCAAATTTTAAGCCGTATGGAGAGCGGCAAATTCAAGCCAAAGCCTAAATTCTTTTTTGAGTCCGGAGACGAAATTCGTGTCATAGACGGCCCTTTTACTAATTTTAATGGAATAGTAGAAGAAGTTAATCCTGAAAAGGGGAAGATAAGAGTTCTGGTAAGTATATTCGGTCGTTCAACTCCTGTAGAATTGGAATTTGTACAAGTTGCAAAGCTATAGAGATATTCAGACCGAGCATCTTGATTTAGGAGTAAAAAGAAAATGGCAAAAAAGATTATTGCGCAGATAAAACTTCAGGTTAAAGCAGGTCAGGCAAATCCATCTCCTCCAATCGGTCCTGCCTTGGGGCAGCATGGGGTAAATATAATGGATTTTTGTAAAGCTTTTAATGCAAGAACGGCTAATGATGAGGGGATGATTACACCTGTTGTTATAACTGTTTATAAGGATAGAACATTTACTTTTGTTACCAAGACACCACCAGCCGCCGTGCTTTTAAAACAGGCGGCAAAGATAGCCAAGGGCGCAGGTAACCCAAAGCGTGATAAAGTTGGTAAGGTTAGCTGGCAGCAGGTCGAAGAGATAGCTAAACAGAAGATGACGGATTTGAACGCTTGTGATTTAGATGCCGCATGCAAAACAATCGCCGGTACGGCCAGAAGTATGGGGATTGATGTTGTCTGAGATAAGGAGCGTGTGAAAGAAGATGCCAAAGAGAGGAAAAAAATATTTAAAATCCAGTGAAAGGGTTGTTAACGAGACAAGGCATCATTTTGCCGAGGCTGTTAATAAGGCAATAGAGTTATCGTATGCTAAATTTGATGAAACCATTGATGTCGCAATTCGTTTAGGAGTTGATCCCAGGCATGCCGAACAGATGGTTCGAGGAACGGTTGTTTTGCCTAATGGTCTTGGCAAGGAGATAAGAGTCCTGGTGTTTGCTAAGGGGGAGAAGGAAAAGGAGGCACTTGATGCCGGCGCAGATTTTGTCGGGAGTGACGATCTCATTGAAAAAGTTAAAGGCGGATGGTTTGGCTTTGATAAGGCTGTCGCTACGCCAGACATGATGGGTTCTGTTGGAAAGATAGGGAAACTTCTTGGGCCAAGAGGACTCATGCCGAATGCAAAGACAGGAACTGTGACTTTTGATGTTGCCAAGGCGGTTGTCGAGCTCAAAGCTGGTAAGATAGACTTTAGGGTTGAAAAAGCAGGGATAGTCCATGCTCCCATGGGCAAGGTTTCTTTTGGGGTGGAAAAGATCGTTCAGAACTTAAAAGCCTTGATAGAGACTATCATGCGTCTCAAACCGTCTTCCAGCAAGGGAATCTACCTGAGAAGTATTGTAATGTCAACGACCATGGGGCCTGGAATAAAGGTAGATACAGCCAGCATCAAGGACATAACCAAATAATATTAAAAACGGATAGAGTGAAGGATAAAGAAGTAAAACAATATTTTTAGCTCTTTATTTTTCACTTTTCATTTTTAATGAAGCTTTTTGATGTTTTTGTTTCGCTGAGCAGATAATAGAATTACTTTGTAATAGACATAATACTACTGTCAAAGACCGTAGGTGCATTTTTTTATGTTCAATCGGCATTGCCGGCCTACCGAGGCAGATTTATGATTCGAGTGTTTCCTCCGGTTTTTTACAGTTTAGGAGAGGAGGTGTGGTGATTTTTGAAAAGAGATGAAAAAAAGAAAATTGTAGAAGATATTCGCAAAAGGTTTTCAGAGTCAAAGATTGTAATTCTTACAGACTATAAAGGCCTTGATGTGGAAAACATTAATGAGTTGCGCAGAAAGCTTAAAGACTCGGAAGTTGAATATAAGGTAGCCAAAAACACTCTTTTTATGAGAGCTTCTGAAGGGACAGATGCTGAATTGATAAAAGATAGTTTTAAGGGCCCTAGCGCTGTTGCCTTAAGTTACAATGATCCTGTAGCTCCGGCCAGGATATTGACTGAGTTCGCAGGCTCCCACGAAGCGTTTGAAATTAAAGTGGGCGTAATGGATGGTAAGATACTCGATCTGACTGCGATCAGGAATCTGTCAGCTCTGCCTTCGAGGGAGGTGCTTTTAGGCATCCTGCTTTCAGTTATGAGCGGTGTTCCGACTGCGCTTGTAAGAGCATTAAATGATATTCCAGTTAGGTTGTTAAATGTTTTGCAGGCAATAAAGGAGCAAAAAGAAGCGGTCTGACATTAACCAAGATATAGATAGCAATTTTGACTAACTTAAAAAATAAAACCTGATGAATTCAACCTTTTATGAATTCATCAATTTTGGAGGAAAAATAAAATGGTAGATATTACCAAAGAGGATGTTATTGAGTTTGTAGCAAAAATGTCGGTACTAGAGCTTTCCGAACTTGTTAAGGAGATGGAAAAGAAATTTGGCGTTTCTGCAGCAGCGCCTGTTGCGATGATGGCTCCGGGTGCCGTTGATGCGGGTGCAGGTGCCAAAGAGGAACAAAAGACGGAGTTTGACGTTATTCTAACCGGTTTTGGTGATAAGAAAATTCAGGTGATCAAGGAGGTCAGGGTTATTACCGGTCTTGGGCTTAAAGAGGCCAAAACTCTGGTTGACGGAGTTCCTGCGCCGGTTAAGGAAGGTATTGCCAAAGATGAGGCAGAAAAAATAAAGACCCAGCTTGAAGAAGCCGGAGCTCAGGTTGAATTAAAATAACTGGCCGATAGATAATTGGTGCCTCAAGGTTTTAACCTAAATATTTGGAGATGCTATGTCGGAAAGTTTTTTGGCGAGTAAGCGAGTAAGGAAAAACTTCAGCAAGATACGGAAGATCGTTGAGATTCCTAATCTTATAAGTATGCAAATGGAATCGTTCAAACGTTTTATGCAAATGGATGTCCCGCCTGAAAAGCGTAAGGACATTGGATTGCAATCCGTATTCGAGTCCGTGTTTCCGATAAAAGACTTTACCGGAAGCGCTTCCCTTGAATTTGTATCTTACAGGCTGTGCGACATTAAGCATAGTATAGAGGAATGTATCCACAGGGGTATGAGTTATGAAATACCCATACGTATTACCGTAAGGCTTGTGGTGTATGATATTGATAAGGAGGCTCAAACTTCCAATATTCGCGACATAAAGGAGCAGGAGATATACTTCGGCACCATTGCCTTGATGACGGAAAGGGGTACGTTTATCGTTAATGGAACTGAGCGGGTTGTAGTAAGCCAGCTTCACCGCTCATCCGGTGTTTTTTTCGATCATGACAAGGGTAAGACACATGCCAGCGGTAAAATAATATATACTTCCAGAATCATTCCTGTACGTGGTTCCTGGATTGATATGGAAATAGATCATAAAGGTATAGTTTATGTCAGGATTGACAGACGACGTAAATTTCCTATTACAATGCTTTTCAAGGCCTTTGGCTATTCTTCCGAAGATATTCTTGCTTATTTCTATAAAACTGAAAAGATTATTTTGCGCGGCAGGAGTTATTTTAAGGAATTCAAGAGCGCAAGCAGATTTGTTCAGGATAGCCTTAAGGGTCAGCGTGCTTCCCGGGATATCAAATGCCCTAAAACCGGAGAGGTTATTGTAAAAAAAGACCGAATAATTACACAGCGTTCGGTTAAGCGAATGGAATTGCTAAACATAGAAAGTATTCCGATAGATGTTGAATATATTTTGGGTAGGATATTTGCATCGACAATATATAATCCAGACACCGGAAGTCCTGTCGTCAAATGCAATGAAACTGTTGGTGATGACGCTTTGAAAAAGCTGAAAAATGCCGGTATAAATCAATTTGACTTGCTCTCTATTGATGGCGTGCGCAATAGTGATTCCATATGCAGGACACTTTTGCTGGATATGGTTGAAAAAAAAGAGGAGGCACTGGTTGAAATATACAGAAGGCTTAGGCCAGGGAATCCTCCTGTCCCTGAGGTGGCTCAGGACTTTCTTGACAATCTATTTTTCAAGGCAACCTATTATGATCTTTCAGGTGTAGGTCGTATGAAGATTAATCTGCGCCTTGGCATTAATACTTCTATTGATTTAAGAATATTAAGAAAAGAGGATATACTTCTTACCGCAAAAACCCTTATAGAGCTCAGGGATACCAAAGGTGCTGTTGATGATATTGATCACCTTGGAAATAGGCGGGTACGAGCGGTAGGCGAACTTCTTGAAAATCAGTATCGTATCGGACTGGTCCGCATGGAACGGGCAATTAAAGAGCGGATGAGCCTGCAGGAGGTCGACGCTCTTATGCCTAATGACCTTGTCAATTCAAAACCGGTTTCAGCTGTTGTTAAAGAGTTTTTCGGAACAAGCCAGCTTAGCCAGTTTATGGATCAGACCAACCTTCTTTCAGAAATGACTCATAAACGGCGCCTTAGCGCTCTTGGACCAGGCGGGCTGACTCGTGAACGCGCTGGTTTTGAAGTTAGGGATGTGCATCCATCCCATTACGGGAGAATCTGCCCTATTGAAACCCCGGAAGGCCCCAACATTGGCCTTATTGTTTCTCTTAGCACCTATGCCAGTGTTAATGAATATGGATTTATTGAAACACCATACAGTGTTGTTAAAGAGGCTACCGTAACTGATGATGTCAGGTTTCTTACCGCCTTTGAAGAAAAGGAACATCCAATTGCGCAGGGCAATGCTCCTCTTGATAAAAAGGGGAAGTATATTAATCCGCTGGTAACATCACGCGTGGCGGGTGAGTTTATGATGGTTAAAAAGGAAGATATTGAGTTGATGGATATCTCTCCCAACCAGCTGGTAAGCATATCTGCATCACTTATTCCTTTTCTGGAAAATGATGATGCAAACAGAGCGTTAATGGGGTCAAACATGCAGCGCCAGGCAGTGCCTTTGCTTATTAGCCAGGCTCCTTTGGTCGGGACAGGAATTGAGGGGGTGGTTGCAAAAGATTCAGGCGTAACAATAGTTGCTCAGCTTGACGGCACAGTTGTTGACGTGGATGCTTCTCGTATAGTTGTAAAGCATGATTATCCCTGTTCTTCTGATAACGGTTGCCAAAAGCCAGTGACAATTTATAACCTTTCAAAATTTATACGTTCCAATCAGAATACATGCTTTAATCACCGGCCGATTGTCGGAAAAGGTCAAAAAGTAAAAGCCGGAGACATAATTGCGGACGGACCCGCAACAGATAAAGGCGAGCTCGCTCTTGGCAAGAATGTAACGGTGGCTTTTATGCCTTGGGGTGGTTATAATTTTGAGGATGCCATCCTTGTTAATGAAAGACTTGTAAGGGACGGAATATATACATCAGTTCACATTGAAGAATTTGAAATTGTAGCGAGGGATACCAAGCTTGGGAAAGAGGATATTACACGTGACATCCCTAATGTCGGAGATGAAGCGCTAAAGAACTTGGATGAAAGTGGTATCATAAGGCTTGGCGCCGAAGTCAGTCAGGGAGATATCCTGGTGGGGAAGATTACTCCAAAGGGTGAATCTCAGCTTTCTCCTGAAGAAAAGCTCTTGCGTGCCATATTTGGTGAAAAAGCCGGAGATGTTAAGGATACCTCTATGAGGGTGCCTCCAGGAGTCGAAGGAATAGTTGTTGATGCCAAGGTGTTTTCGAGACGAGGCACTGAAAAAGATGAGCGTACGTCCATGATCGAAGATATGGAAATCGCTTCCCTTAAAAGAGACAGAGATGATGAACTTAGAGTTATTGATGACGTGGTTCGTGATCGTCTTGAAAAATTACTGGTAGGCCAGATATGCTTATCACAATTAAAGAAAGATCGAAAGGTGTTGATTGCAAAGGATGCAAAGATAGATTCAGATATGCTTGCAGGGATATCGGTGTCTCATCTTGAAGGTATTGTTTTAAAAGACCCAAAACACACCGAGCAGGTACATGATATTCTGAAGATGTATAGACATCAATGTGAACTCTGCAGGGAGGCTTTTGACCGGCGGGTTGGTAGATTTGAAAAAGGTGATGATCTTGTTCCAGGTGTTATTAAGATGGTTAAGGTTTGTGTGGCTATAAAACGGAAGCTTTCGGTTGGGGACAAGATGGCGGGTCGCCACGGCAATAAGGGGGTTGTCTCTAAAATTCTTCCTCAGGAAGACGCCCCTTACTTTAGTGACGGGACTACTGTTGATATGGTGCTTAATCCGTTGGGTGTTCCTTCTAGGATGAATGTCGGGCAGATCCTGGAAATTCACCTTGGTTATGCAGCGCAGGGTCTTGGTAATCAAATCAACAAGTTGGTTGAGGAACAAAAAATCAAAGACCTTAGAGAAAAAATGAAACGGATATTCTCGGCCCAGACAGAATGGAAAACAATTGACAGCTTGTCCAATAAGGAGCTATCCCGTTTTGCAGAGAATTATAAAGATGGCGTTCACATGGCAACCCCGGTTTTTGACGGCGCAAATGAAGATGAAATCAAGGCTCTTTTGAATGAGGCCGGACTGAGTACATCCGGCCAGGTTACATTGTACGATGGCCGTACAGGTAAGCCTTTTAACAAAAAGATTACTGTTGGAGCAATGTATATGATGAAACTTCATCATCTTGTTGATGACAAGATGCATGCAAGATCCATCGGGCCTTATTCACTTGTAACCCAGCAGCCTTTGGGCGGAAAAGCTCAGTTTGGAGGCCAGCGACTTGGTGAAATGGAGGTTTGGGCAATGGAGGCTTATGGGGCTGCTTATGCGCTGCAGGAGTTTCTTACGGTTAAGTCTGATGACATGGCAGGGAGAACACGCATGTATGAAAAGATTGTAAAAGGCCTAAACGCACTGGAACCCGGTCTGCCCGAGTCTTTTAAGGTTTTGATAAAAGAGTTGCAGAGTTTGGGCATGGATGTAAACCTTCTGGAAGAAAAGCAGTAAAAAAGAGTACTTAACAGCCGACACGTTTCGTAAAAGTGATTTTTCAACTCTTTATGAGTTCATTATAATTGGCAGTTTTGTAAAAAGTCGTCACCCCGGTGAACCCCGGAGCCCATAGTAGTCGTAACTGCCTGAAAATACTGGACAGCGCTGACGGTTAGCACCGATGGTTCACTACGTGTCCGGGCAGTTTATCCCGTAGATTCCCGTTTTCGCGGTAATGACAAAAGGGGCTGAAATGACAAAAAATATGTGTTTTCGACTTTTTATGAGACCATTAAATTAGGAAATATAAATATGGAAACTCTATACGATTTTTTTGCTAAGCCTGTTAATCCAAAACATTATTCAGGTATTAAAATTGGGCTGGCATCGCCGGAGCAGATTCTAAAATGGTCGCACGGAGAGATTAAAAAGCCGGAGACAGTCAATTATCGTACTTTTAAACCGGAACGAGATGGTCTTTTCTGCGCAAAGATTTTTGGCCCTACAAAAGACTATGAATGTAACTGCGGCAAGTACAAACGCATGAAACACAGGGGGGTTATTTGTGAAAAGTGTGGAGTGGAGGTTATTCAGTCCAAAGTGCGAAGAGAACGTATGGCGCACATCAAACTTGCAACTCCTTGCGCACATATATGGTTTTTAAAAAGTCTTCCAAGCAAGATCGGCAACCTGCTGGATATTAGCCTTAAAAGCATTGAAAAGGTTCTTTATTTTGACAACTATATTGTTATTGATCCAAAGGATACAGGTTTAACTCGTGGCGAGCTTTTATCGGAAGATAAATATCATGAAGCTCTTGAGGCTTATGATGCAAAATTTGATGCAGGCATAGGGGCTGAGGCTGTAAAGGAACTTTTGAGAAGAATAGATCTTGATAAAGAATATAAAAAACTGAGGGAAGATATTTGTGCTACGAGTTCAGAGCTAAAGCGTCAAAAGCTTGCCAAACGGATCAAGATAGTCGATGCATTCAGACGATCAGGATTGGATCCTGCTTGGATGATAATGGATGTTATTCCTGTTCTTCCTCCTGATTTGCGCCCATTGGTCCCTCTTGAGGGTGGGAGATTCGCTACATCTGATCTAAATGACCTTTATCGCAGGGTTATTAACCGAAATAATCGTTTAAAACGCCTGATTGACTTAAAAGCCCCGGATATTATTGTTCGAAATGAAAAAAGGATGCTTCAGGAATCGGTTGATGTCCTGTTTGATAATGGCCGGCATGGTAGAGTTATTACGGGGACCAACAAGCGTCCGTTGAAATCTCTTAGCGATACTTTAAAGGGAAAGCAGGGCCGTTTTCGTCAGAATTTGCTTGGGAAGAGGGTAGATTATTCCGGCCGTACCGTTATAACAGTTGGACCGAATCTCAGGCTTCATCAGTGCGGCCTGCCAAAGAAGATGGCGCTTGAGTTGTTCAAACCTTTTGTTTATTGTCGCCTTGAGCAGAAAGGGCTTGTTTCCACAGTAAAGAGCGCCAAGAAGATGGTAGAACGCGAGATTCCGGAAGTTTGGGATACACTGGATGAGGTGGTTAAGGAATATCCGGTTATGCTTAACCGTGCTCCTACGCTCCATCGGTTGGGTATTCAGGCTTTTGAGCCTATCCTGATTGAAGGTAAGGCCATTCAGCTCCACCCCCTGGTTTGTACCGCATTTAATGCCGACTTTGATGGAGATCAAATGGCTGTTCATGTGCCTCTTTCTGTAGAAGCGCAAATAGAGGCTAGAGTTTTAATGCTGTCCAGTAATAATATTCTTTCCCCTGCAAGTGGAAGTCCGATTATTATTCCAAGCCAGGACATTGTTCTTGGCATCTATTATATGACAAGAGAGATAGGGGGAGTTAAAGGGGAGGGCAAAATTTTTGCCGATCCTGAGGAGGTTAGGTTTGCATATGATTCAAAAGCGGTTGATCTCCATGCGAGAATTGTTGTTCGGATAAGCGGGAAAAGGGTAAAAACAACGGTGGGACGTATCCTGCTGTGGGAAATTATGCCTCAGGATAACATTTTGTCGATAAGACATATCATGGTTTCTTCCGAGGATGAAATAAAGCTTGTGCTTAAAAAAATAAAGTCAGGGGCTGTTTTTGCGGATATGGTGAATAAGTTTTCTCAAAGTCTTGATAAGGAAAACGACGGGATTCTTGGCTTACTTGCAAAGGATGAGTTTAAGAGGACATTTGATATAAAAGAGGCCGAAGTTGATGCGGTTTTTTCTCTTGCACCCGGCGAAATCAGCAACACAATATTTGCCAACAACGGTTATCATATTTTTGAAACAATCAGCAAACGTCCGGAGATACCTTTTTATACAGTCAACAAGGTGATGAATAAAAAAGCATTACGCGATCTTGTTGATTATGTATACAGGAGTTGCGGGCCAAAGGCTACGGTCGTCCTTTCCGACAGATTGAAAGATATTGGTTACAGATACTCAACAAAAGGGGGTCTTTCTATTTCGATTGACGATATGATTATTCCAGAAGCGAAAGTGGATATTATAAAAAAAGCGGAAAAGCAGGTCGTCGAGATGAATGGGCAGTATACCGAAGGTTTAATAACCCAGGGTGAAAAATACAATAAGGTTGTGGATATATGGGCAAAGGCGACGGATGATGTGGCCGATGAGATGATGAAAGCCATGAAGATGGCCTCGACAACCGATAATAAAGGAGTCATGGTTCTTGATAAAAAGGGAAAGCCGGTTGCCAGGGAAAGTTTCAACTCAATATATATGATGGCTGATTCAGGCGCCAGAGGCAGTAAGGATCAGATGCGCCAGTTGGCAGGTATGCGCGGCCTTATGGCAAAGCCCTCGGGTGAGATTATTGAGACTCCTATTACCGCTAATTTCAGAGAAGGGCTTTCCGTGCTTCAATATTTTATTTCAACCCATGGAGCCAGGAAGGGTCTTGCAGATACGGCTTTAAAGACGGCAAACTCAGGATATCTTACAAGGCGGCTTGCAGATGTTGCTCAAGACTGTGTGGTAAGTAAAGATGATTGCGGGACGATGTTGGGGGTTGAGGTTGAAGCCTTAATGGAGGGCGGAGAAGTTATCCAGCGTCTTGGCGAACGTATTTTAGGCCGTATCGCTATGGAGGATGTCCGTGATCCATTTACGGATGAGTTGCTTGTAAAGACTGGAGAGGAGTTCAACGAACCATTGGTACAGAGGGTTGAAGATGCCGGCTTGACAAAAGTAAAGATAAGGTCGGTTCTGACTTGCAAGTCAAAAAATGGTGTATGCGCTAAATGCTATGGCAGGGACCTTTCCCATGGAAGAACGGTTGAAATAGGTCAGGCTGTTGGAATTATGGCTGCGCAATCGATCGGTGAGCCTGGAACACAGTTGACTATGCGTACCTTTCACATTGGAGGAACGGCCAGTCGTCGAGCTGAACAGGCGGATATAAAAGCTCGAGTAAGTGGAAAAATAAAGTATATAGGCCTTAATGTTGTAAAAAACGATGAAAATGAATTTGTGGTTATGGACCGCCGTGGCGGTGAATTCGCAATAATTGGTGATAAAGGGCGAGAGAGAGAGAGATTTCCTGTTATATATGGCGCTCATCTTGTTGTATGTGATGGACAGAAGGTCGATGTCGACGATCTTCTCACAAGGTGGGATCCTTATACAACACCAATTATTACAGAGATTGACGGAACTGTTAAATTTGGCGATATTGTGCCCGGAAAGACCATGCAGGAAAAGGTCGACCCTGTTACAGGCAAATCAAGCCGTATGATTATCGAAAGCAAAAACGCTGATGAGATTCCAAGAATTTCCATTAAAGACAAATCCGGCAAGACAGGCAAGCTCTCGATATCAAAGGGAGTCGCGCGTTATTTATTGCCTGTTAATGCTATCCTTCTGGTTGATGAGGGAGATGAAGTTAAGGCGGGTACCGTTCTTGCCAAGCTTCCGCGTGCAACAACTAAAACCAAGGATATTACAGGTGGTCTTCCCAGAGTAGCCGAGCTTTTTGAGGTGCGAAAGCCAAAAGAGATTGCTGTTTTGAGCGAAATAGACGGATATGTTTCCATATCAAAAAGCACAAAAAAGGATAAACAGAAAGTAACCGTAACGCCCATAGATGCCGGCGATAAAAAGGAATATCTTATTCAACGCGGCAAACATATAAATGTTTTTGAAGGTGATTTTATCAGAGCCGGTGAACCTATTATTAGCGGTGCGGCTATTCCACAGGATATTTTAAATATCAAGGGTGAGATAGCATTGGCTCGCTATCTTGTTGATGAAGTTCAGGAAGTATACCGTTTGCAGGGCGTCCGGATTAACGATAAACATATAGAGGTAATCGTTCGGCAGATGACGAGACGAGTTAAGGTTCTTGATGTCGGAGATACGGATCTTGTCGCTGAGGAGCAGATGGAAAAAACCAAATTTGAGGAAATTAACATGGCGGTGATCGAAAAAGGCGGGAAACCTGCTATTGCCGAACCTCTTATTCTTGGAATTACTAAAGCATCGCTTAGCACAGATAGTTTTATTTCTGCGGCTTCATTTCAGGAAACGACCAAAGTTCTGACAAACGCCAGCGTTGCTGGCGCTATTGATTATTTGCACGGCCTTAAGGAAAATGTAATAATGGGAAGAATTATTCCTGCTGGTACGGGTATTTACTTATATGATGATGTGTCTGTTGATCAGAAAACCAGCCTTACAGGGTAAACACATTTGGAATTTTATCAGGTTTTAAATATATTTAACTTAAAATTATCGCACAAAAAGCTTGACAACGAGACGGTATATATATAGAGAATTATCTTTTGTCAAAACTTGATAACTTTGTTAAATATTATTAGGCTAATTGCAGTTGTCAGAACTTTGCAAATATAATTATATAGTGAGTGTATAGTAGCTTAAGAGGAGAATATGCCGACTATTAACCAGTTAGTTAGACAGGGCAGAAAGAGGATAAAGAAGAAAACCGGCACACCGGCGCTAAAGAACGCTCCACAAAAGAGAGGAGTATGCACGCGTGTTTATACTTCGACTCCGAAGAAGCCTAATTCTGCTTTGCGAAAGGTTGCCAGGGTCAGGCTGACTACCGGTGTTGAGGTTACAGCTTATATTCCAGGTGTGGGCCATAATCTTCAAGAGCATTCCGTAGTTCTTGTTCGTGGGGGGCGTGTAAAGGACTTGCCTGGTGTAAGATATCATATAGTCAGGGGAATTCTTGATACTCTTGGGGTTGAGGGCCGAAGACAAAGCAGATCAAAGTACGGTGCAAAAAGGCCGAAGTAATTTAACGTCCCCTGCCTGCCGGCAGGTTAGTGTTTTGGTGGCTAAAATATTACCAAATACCAAGCAACAAACAACAATTATGGTGTAACACATGCCGAGAAGAAGAGAAATATCTGAACGTATTATTGTTCCCGATTCAAAGTATAACAGCAAGCTGGTAGCAAAATTCATAAAAGCTATAATGCGGGACGGCAAAAAAAGTCTGGCGGAGTCAATAGTCTATGATTCATTTGATATCGTTGAGAAAAAAGCAGGTGAAGCTCCGCTGAAAATTTTCGAAAAAGCCGTTGATAATGTAAAACCGCTCATCGAAGTAAAGTCACGGCGTGTTGGTGGCTCAACTTATCAGGTCCCAACTGAAATTCGTCAGTCCCGTCGAACCGCTTTAGGTATTAGGTGGATTATAAGTTATGCGCATAAAAGGTCGGAAAAGAGCATGGCCGGCAAACTTGCGGGCGAGTTTTTAGATGCCTTTGGCAAAAAAGGGGCTTCTGTTAAGAAAAAAGAAGATACACATAAGATGGCCGATGCAAATAAGGCGTTTGCTCATTATCGGTGGTAGGGATTTTAAAAGCTCAAAACTGAGATATGGCAACAACCAGGTTTGAGCTTTTAACTAAGCATGGGAGGGTAATAATATGGCTAAGGAAAAGTTTGACAGGACTAAGCCGCATGTAAATGTAGGGACTATAGGTCATATAGATCATGGCAAGACAACATTAACGGCTGCGATAACAAAGCATTTAGGATTAAAGGGCC
>JAUSPN010000094.1 GCA_030656555.1 Candidatus Desulfaltia sp.
AGAACGTATTGCGCTGATCACCCAGGCCGACCTCCGCAACGTGGTCATTTTCCCTGAAAAGTTTGACGATCGATATGTGCGTTTGGACCGGCCGCATTCCGAAATTTCGCCCTGGTCGATCTGGATTTCCTATTCTCCCGACCTCGTGCACTGGGGCGATTCCCGGGTGATTATGAAGCCGCTGGCCTATCACTGGGATGAAATGAAAATCGGGCCCGGCGCACCGCCATTTAAAACCGACAAGGGCTGGCTTCACATTTACCATGGCGTTTTTAAGACCATGTCCGGAACAGTTTATCGACTCGGCGCGGCCCTGCATGACTTGGATGATCCGGCCAACATCATCGGTGTTTCCGATCAGTGGATATTGCAGCCTGAGGATCCCTGGGAGGTCACTGGCTATGTCCCCAATGTTGTCTTTACCTGCGGCGCTGTTCCGGAAGACGACGGTACAGTTAAAATATACTGGGGTGGCGCCGATACAGTCATGTGCGCCGGTACGGCCGTGATCGATGAATTGGTAGCGCTCTGCCTTTCGGTTTCCCGTCCGCCGTTGTAGATCCTTTATGGCTGAGGGCATAAAATTTCAATCGGAATTAAGGACACAATGACATGAACCCTGAAAAGCGTCAAAAGCTGAAAGTTGAAAGAAAAACAAATAAGATTATAAGGGATACTTCGCGGGTGATCACCCTTCCTAATCTTCCCGACGAAAAGTATCGCATCTCTAAAATAATTCAGCGGATACTGAGCTTGCCGGACACGGCAGCCGAAAATCTAATTGCACAAATAATGGTTGACTTTTCCGATAGACACGAAGATATCGGGCACATTTTTGAGCGGCACCTGAATACGGTGAAGGATTATCTTCCACTGGATACAATGCTCAGCGATGTTCAAAGGGCCCTCATCGGCGCTTACTTTACAAAGGAGTACGCCATTGAATCGGTCGCCCTTTTCAACCCTTCCATCGTTCCCCATCCTGATCAGAGTCATCTGGACAAGGGCAGCTTACGCTTTGTCATGAGCCTGCGGGCCACTGGGGAAGGCCATATTTCGTCAATTGTTTTTCGCGGTGGCGTTCTTGACCGGCAAAACAGGATTCTCTTCGACCCGATCAGTGATTTTGTGGAAACGCCGGATCTCCAATTAGACCCTGTTTACAAACGCCATCCTTTCCAGCTCAAGTTAAGCGAGATGGGGGCCGGCAATGAGATAACCGCCCATATCCTTAACCAGATGCCGGAAGATTTTGCTTATAATGAATTAATAGAAAAAATTGGAATACTTCGCGCAAAACCGCAATTTTCTGAAACGATCCAAAACAGAACCTTCGAGGTCATGCGCTGGCTTGCGGATTCCAATTATGAGGTAAGTTTTCACGCCGATCATCGCATATCCGAACGGGTGATCTTTCCCGTTTCGAAAAACGAAAGCAGAGGCATTGAAGACGCCCGGTTCGTTCAATTTTTCAAGGACAACGGTGAGGTCGTCTATTTCGCGACCTATACCGCCTTAAACGGTACGATTTTACCGCAGTTGATCGAAACAAAGGATTTCATCAAATTCAACATTTTAACGCTCAACGGTAAAGCCATACAAAACAAGGGTATGGCGCTTTTCCCGCGGCAAATTGGCGGCCGCTATGCCATGCTCTCGCGCCAGGACGGTGAAAACAATCATATCATGTTCTCAGACAATATCCATTTCTGGCAGAAGTCCCAAATCATCCAGGAGCCTGAATATCCTTGGGAATTCTTCCAGATCGGCAACTGTGGTTCACCCCTGGAGACCGATGAAGGCTGGATTGTGCTCACCCATGGCGTCGGGCCTATGCGGCAGTATTGCATCGGCGCCATGCTGCTTGATCTTGAAAATCCAACAAAAATCATCGCCCGCCTGAATGAGCCATTGCTTGCCCCGCATGAGAAAGAGCGCGAGGGATATGTTCCCAACGTTGTTTATTCCTGCGGTGCGATAATTCATAACAACGAGTTGGTCATTCCCTACGCCATGTCCGATATCAATTCCGGCATTGCAACTGTTGAAGTCAAAGAATTGATTAACTGTATGCATGCAGTAGGTTAGTTAGGGAAATCATTAATGAACAATATTGATGAAAAATATCGAAAATATTTCCTGGTCAAGGAAATGCTGGAAGTAAAAAAAAATTTAGCTGCCACGAATACATTGCAAATTTTTGAATTTATTAAACATATTAAACATAAAAAAATATTATTAACCGGCGAAGGATCTTCAAGAATTTTTCCGGCAAAAAAAGTTATTTATGATGCCAGGCGCCATAACTATAAAGAAATGATAATAACAGAAGGAGCCAGTCAGTCTGCCGAATATAATCTTGATGATTATACTGTTTTTATTGCTTCCAATTCGGGCAAAACAAAAGAAGGTGTTAAATTAATTGAAAAATTAAAAAAGAAAAAGCATCAAAATATTATTGCTGTGGTTGCCCATGAAAATACCGAAATTATAAATAATGCAGATTATAGTTATCTGCTGGGAAGCGGTCATGAAGAGGCTGTGCCGGCTACTAAAACAGTTATGGAGCAGGCGATGTTTTACGATATATTATTTAGAAAATCCAATAATAAAAACCTTCCTGATTTGGATAAGATAGGAAAATTAATAGGGAAAGTATTAAAAATTAAAATTCCTGAAAAAATAGTCAATAAACTGGTTTCTTCCCAAATGATCTATTTTTCTGGCAGAAATAACGGCGTTGCAGAAGAATTAACTCTAAAAGCCAATGAAATTACAAGAAAAAAATCGGATTACCTTGAAGGGACTTATGCGGTTCATGGAATTGAAGAGGTGATGTCGGCAGATGAAATTATTATCGTTATAGATCCTTTCCAGGAAGAAGAGTCCAAAATACAAAAAACTTTGGTAAAAGGAATAGGGATGACCATCATTGCAATATCGACCCGGAAAACATCTTTTCCTACTTTGCAAATTCCTGATTATGGAGAATTTAATCCTTATCTGGAATTAGCTATGGGCTGGAATTTATTAATAGAAACAGCGTTGAAACAAGGAATTGATTTGGATCATCCTGAAAGAGCCAGGAAAATTGGTAATGAATTTGAATAAAGAATTTGATTTTAAAGAGATCGCTGTGATTGTCGCTCATCCTGATGATGAAACCTTATGGGCCGGAGGGATGATTTTGATGAATCCTGAGTGTAAATGGACGATAATATCTCTTTGCAGAGGAAATGATACTGATCGTGCTCCAAAATTCTTAAAAGTTTTAAAGTGCTACGGAGCAAATGGAGCGATGGGAGACCTTGATGACAGTCCGGAACAAAAACCGCTTTCTAAAAAAAAGATAGAAAAATTAATTTTATTTTTATTACCAAAAATCAATTATGATCTGATTATTACTCATAGTCCTGCTGGAGAATATACCAGACATAAAAGACATGAAGAGACCGGCAAAGCAGTTATTTTTTTATGGGAGCAAAAAAAAATAAATTCACGTCAGTTATGGTTTTTTGCATATGAAGATGACAACAAAACCTGTTATCCACAGGCTATCAAAAATGCTGACAGGGTCATTGAACTCCCTGAAAATATCTGGCTCAAAAAGTATAACATTATAACCAAAACATACCGGTTTTTGACAAACAGTTTTGAAGCGTTGACAACACCAAAAAACGAGGCTTTTTGGTGTTTTAAGCAAGGGGAAAAGAATAAAACAATGGCCAAGGAGAGTCAAAAATGAAAGTTCTGCTTTTATATGATTATCCCGCTTCTCCCGGTGGTTTAGCCACACAGGGAGAATTGTTATACAGAGGATTAAAAGAAATGGGCATAGATGTTTATCCCGTAAATTTTGAATCGGCTCAGGAAAAAGAATGGTACTATAGATGGTTTAAACCTGATGTTGTTCTTGGGGTTGGTTATTGGGGACATACTCCAGCTTTAATTCTTCATCCTCAGCAGCATGGTGCTCTGCCTGTCCCATGGTTAGTTGCTGATGGGTTTATTTCAAATTATCGTGAAATATTAAATAACCTGCCGCTAATTTTAGTTACTTCAAACTGGGTGAAAGATGTATATATTCGAGATGGAATAAATGGAGACAATATTGAGGTTCTGCCTGTAGGCTGTGATACGGATGCTTTTCATCCCCTGGACAAGACGGATCCTAAGGTGACAACTGTAAGGGAAGCGTTAGGGATTGGCCCTGACGACATTATGATTTTAACAGTTGGCGGGGATGCCGCTTCCAAAGGAGCTTTAGAAGTTATGCAGGCTTTAGCTATCAATAATACTAAAGCCCCTCCCTGGAAATATGTTTGCAAGGTCTGGCCTCAGGCCAGAACCGAAATACAAAATTTGGCTGATTTTAAACTGGTAAATCAGCTGGGAATCAGCCAAAACATAATTTATACTATGAATAGAGTATCAAGAACTTTTATGCCTTATTTAATTAACGCCTGTGATATTTATGCAGCGCCTTCCCGACTTGAAGGTTTTGGAATGCCTCAAGTTGAGGCGGGAGCATGTGAAAAACCGGTTATAGGAATAAAGGCTATGGGAATGCTGGATACACTTGTTCATGGGAAAACCGCTCTTTTAGCCGAAGTCGCACAGGAAATTCTTTTAAAAGAAACTATTGTTTTCGGCGGATCGGAGTCTCAGGAGAGACAGAGGGTTATTTTCCCAAATTTTCGTACGGTTGATTATCGTGCAAGTGTTCATGATATTGCCAATTATTTAATGGATTTAATGGAAAGTCCTGATCTACGTCATAAATTGGGCGAAGCAGCAAGAAAAAGAGTCGTTGAAAATTTTAATTATAAGGTAGTTGCTAAGCGCTTTGTAGAAATTATTTCTACACGACTGGGGATATCATAATGGAACAAAGCTTAAATGTATTAATAGAAAAAGCAAAAAAGGCGGCTCTTGAGGTGCTTTTGCATAACAATAGGGGACCATTCAAAAATCTTCCTAGAACAGCAGGGTGGGGTTATCCTGAGCCATATACAAGAGATTTAATGATAGCAAGCCTTGGGGTTCTGGTAACGGGGAATGAAACATTAATAAATTCCTTAAGAAGAGTATTTCAGGTTTTGGCAAAGAATCAGACACGTTTGGGGCATATCCCATCCATTGTTCATGATCCCAAAGAAAGAGGCGCAAGTGATACGACCCCTTTATTTCTCATGGCAATAAAAATATTTCGTGAATTTACAGGAGAAGATGATTTTTTAGAAGAAGCGGTTGAAAAGGCGCTTACCTGGATGGAGTATCAGTCTCCGTCCGATCGGATTTTAGTGGCTCAGCTTCCTACCAGTGATTGGCGAGATGAACAGTGGGTTTTAGGTTATGGCCTTTTTGTTAATACAATAGTATATACTTACTTAAAATTATTTAGCCTTGATGAGCAGGCAAGCCATTTAAAAAAAATGATGGGTCGGTTTTCTATCAAAGAAGAGGACGGTAAACATTACATAGATGAAGGTTTGAAAATAAAATTTAAACCACACTATGCGCTCTGGTCTTATAAAATATACAATAGTGAACGTTTTGATCTTTTAGGAAATAGTCTGGCAATTCTTTCGGGGATTGCCTCGCCGTCAAGATCTTTAAATATGATTTCCTGGATAGAAGAAGAGTGCCGGAAACTAAAAAACAATGGAGATCTGGCTATAGATTTACCGCCAAATTTTTTCCCTTTTATTAATCCAGGAGATAATGACTGGCGACAGAGATATGCAAAATTCAATCCCCCAGGGGATTATCATAATGGAGGGGTATGGCCATTTATTTGCGGATTTTATATAGCCGCTTTAGTGGCAGCGGGCAGATATAAACTAGCTGAAAAAAAGTTTGAAGCACTTACAAAACTGATACAGTTTGTCAATACCGCTAAAGTAGAATTTGGGTTCAATGAATGGTTTAAAGCCCAGGATGGTAAACCTAAAGGGCAGGATTGGCAAACATGGTCAGCGGCCATGTATTTATACTCGGCTGAGTGTATTAAACTAAAGCGAACTCCTTTTTTTGATAAAATAAGAGCCGGAGAGAGATAAAATAATTAGGTAAGCGTCCATCCGGAAACCGGACAAAGACAATGAACAATTGAGACTGAGGACCAATGAATCATCCCATTTTTCTTGCCGCGGATATCGGCGCAACAAAAACAAATATAGGCCTTTACACCTTTTCTGGGCATTTGACTGCGTATTCACAAACGGTTCAATTAAGAACGGCTGATTTTTCAGGCCTTGAAGCACTCTTGGCCGAGTTTTTATCCAGCCAGAGGGCAGCGGTGAGTTTTTGCGTCTTTGGGGTTCCCGGTCCCGTTGATAATGGCAAGGTTAAGGTAACCAACCTGCCATGGGTGATAGATGAAAAGAAAATACAGCGCGATTTGAATGTGACGACGGTCAAGCTTATCAACGATCTTGAAGCCACCGCTTATGCGTTGACCGAGCTCAAACCCGGAGACATTGTTACGCTGAGTGCCGCAAAAAAGGATGTTAACGGAAACAAGGCGATCATTGCGCCGGGATCAGGTCTTGGTGAATCCTTTTTAACATGGGATGGGGCAAAATATGCCTCTTTTGCTTCCGAGGGCGGACATGGTGATTTTGCTCCCAATAGTGAGATTGAGTGCGATCTGCTCCGGTATTTACAAAAAGAATATGGTCATGTCAGTTACGAAAGAGTGTGTTCGGGGCAGGGCATCTATAATATTTATCGGTTTTTAAAAAACCAAAAGGTCGAAAAAGAGCCGGCTTGGTTGACAGAGAAATTCGAATTATCAGGAACCAATCCGGTTCCGTTGATAATTGAGACAGCCCTTAACACTGAGAGGCAATGCTCGATATGTGTTAAAGCAATCACACTTTTCTCTGCTATTTTAGGGGCGGAAGCCGGAAATCTTGGTTTGAGGGTATTGGCAAAAGGGGGTGTCTATCTCGCTGGAGGACTTCCTGAAAGAGTTTTGCCTTTTTTGAAAGAAAAAGCATTCCTGCATGCTTTCCATCAAAAGGGTCGAATGAGCAATCTGATAAAAGAAATTCCGTTGCATGTGATTACAAACCCGGAGGCCGCGCTTATAGGGGCTGCCCAGTATGGTATCGTTCATCTTTTCCCAAATTGCCAAGAATGAAGCATCCAACTATTGCTATTCACTGTTGGCGGCCCAAGATATTAAAATGATTTTATAGGACAGACCGCAATGAAAACTCATAATCCAATAATAACACGTTTTAAAAAAAACCCCATACTGACAAGAAAGGATGTGCCGTATCCGGTAGCTACAGTTCACAATGCGGGCATCGTCAAACACAACGATCGTTACATTATGCTTTTCAGGTCCCATCTGCTAAACGGGCGTTCCATCATCGGCAGGGCCGACAGCGAGGATGGTTTTTCATTTAAGGTTCATCCCAAACCCTTTCTTATACCTTCAACGGACAATGTTTTTGCCGAATATGAAGCGTTCGGAGTCGAGGACATGAGAATTTCCCTGGTAGAAAACGAGTACCTGCTGACCTACAGCGCCTATTCCCGGCACGGCGTACGGGTTGCCCTGGCTCGCACCCGGGATTTTGAAAAAGTGGAACGTATTGCGCTGATCACCCAGGCCGACCTCCGCAACGTGGTCATTTTCCCTGAAAAGTTCGGCGATCGGTATGTGCGTTTGGATCGGCCGCATTCGGAAATTTCGCCCTGGTCGATCTGGATTTCCTATTCTCCCGACCTCGTGCACTGGGGCGATTCCCGGGTGATTATGAAGCCGACGGCCTATCACTGGGATGAAATGAAAATCGGGCCCGGCGCACCGCCATTTAAAACGGACAAGGGCTGGCTTCATATTTACCATGGCGTTTTTAAGACAATGTCGGGAACAGTGTATCGACTCGGCGCGGCCCTGCATGACCTTGATGATCCGGCCAACATCATCGGCGTTTCCGATCAGTGGATATTACAGCCTGAGGATCCCTGGGAGGTCACTGGCTATGTCCCCAATGTTGTCTTTACCTGCGGCGCTGTTCCGGAAAACGACGGTACGGTAAAAATATACTGGGGCGGCGCGGATACGGTCATGTGCGCCGGTACGGCCGTGATCGATGAATTGGTAGCACTCTGCCTCTCGGCTTCCCGGCCCCCGATGTAGATGATCATTGCCGGATGATCGCAGACCGGAAAATCAACTTCGGGGACAGGCTGGAATTGAAGATCTGTCCTGATGAACAGACTTTCGGTGCAGAGCATAAAATTTCAACCGACATTAAGGACACAATGATATGCAAGCAAAAAAGTATCAAGGGCTGAAAGTTAAAAGAAAATCGGTTAAGATAGTAGGAGACAGTTCGCGGGTGATCACCCGTGGGTATATAGGGGACGTACTCAACTATTAAACTTGCTTCTTGTATAGGGATATGTTATTTGAATTGCATGCCGAGAAAATCACGAATAGATGCTCCAGGAGCTTTGCACCATATTATTGTCAGGGGGATTGGTACAACCTATCGGTAAATCGGTAATTCGAGGCGAGAAGCTGGCAAAAGCTAAGAAATATTCGCTAACCGGTAAATAAGTTGGGTACGTCCCCTAAGCCCCGAATTATGTGGAGGCGGCAATCAGATTCGAACTGATGAATAGCGGTTTTGCAGACCGCTGCCTTGCCACTTGGCTATGCCGCCAAAACACCAAAACTCAAAATACCAAAACTCAAAATGGAGCGGGAAACGGGATTTGAACCCGCGACTTCGACCTTGGCAAGGTCGCACTCTACCGCTGAGTTACTCCCGCTCATAAGTTTATGGATATTTTACAAAAATACCAATTTTGTCAACAAAAATTCTAAATTTTGAGATGTTTTTTGAACTTTATAAAATAATCAACACCCGACCAGACTGTTAATACCAGCGCCGCCCATAAAAACAGGCTTCCGATTGCATGGAAATTTACACCAAAATAAGGATAATGGAACAAAAGAGGTATGATAGCGGCTATCTGAAACCCTGTTTTATATTTCCCAAGACTTGATGCGGCAATATCTTCTCTGTTTTTAACAGCAAAATTACGCAGGCCGGTTACGGCAATCTCGCGGCCTATAATTATGCAAACAATCCATCCGGGAATCCAGCCATGAGAGGATAGCATGATAAAGGCCGAAGCAACGAGGAGCTTGTCGGCAACCGGGTCCATAATCCTTCCAAAACTGGATTCAAGTCCATGAAGCCTTGCAAAATAGCCGTCCAGATAATCGGTGATTGCCGCAGCACTGAACAAAAGAGCCGCAATAAATGTGAAAAGCCTGTTCGGAAACACCATCAAAATCACAATGACTGGTATTACCGCCATGCGATATAGTGTCAACTTATTAGGATTACTCAATAAATGTTTTATCCTGTCTTTAGAAAGCATTTTATTTAATTACTTCTTTGCCTTGTTCCAGTCTTCAAGAAAGGCTTTAATCCCTTTATCGGTCAAGGGATGAGCGGCAAACTTGGCAAGTACGTTATATGGTATCGTAGCAATGTCGGCGCCGATTAACGCCGCATCAAGAACATGGATCGGATGCCTGATGCTTGCCACAATAATCTCCGTATCAAATGCATAATTGCCGTAAATTTCAACAATCTGATCTACCAAAACCATACCCTCAGTAGACACGTCGTCTAATCGCCCGATAAAAGGGCTTACATAAGTAGCTCCCGCTTTTGCCGCCATAAGGGCCTGAAGCGGTGAAAAAACCAGAGTAACATTTGTTTTTATTCCCTCTTCTGAAAGCTTGCGCGTAGCCTTTATTCCATTAACCGTCATAGGAATTTTAACAACTATGTTATCATGAAGCGTTGCAAGATGCCGAGCCTCCTTGACCATGCCTTCGGTATCGAGACTGATAACTTCGGCGCTTACTGGTCCATCCACAATTTCGCAAATCTCTTTAATAAGTTCTTCAAAATCACGGCCTTCTTTTGCGACCAGACTGGGGTTGGTTGTAACTCCATCAACCATACCCATGCTGTTGGCATCCTTTATTTCTTCTATGTTTGCAGTATCAATAAAAAATTTCATCTGTTAAAGCCTCCTAAACATCCCTTTTCGAATTTTTTGCAATAAATTTGTTTCTGCATTCTGTGCTGCAAAAATACAGATCATTTCCTTTAACATTTAAATGCACACCGTTTCTTTTTGGGAAATATACCTCGCAATAAGGATCTTTTACCATTACATCGTCAATTTCACCGGCAGCCTCGCGGGAAACCTTGGTTTTTGACGGCTCTCCTTGAAGCATCCATGATTTAATCGCCCTGTATGCAACGTATATTAATCCTAATATTATTAAAATCCGCATCTATATCAAATCCTGCCCTTTCAGTTCTCTTACCATTTGCCCGTCATCGCCCAGGCTGTCTAACAGGCATTGCATGTCCTTTTTTAAAACAGGATGAACAATGTGTGGAGCTATATCACAAACAGGCTTTAAAACAAAGCGTCTTTTATGCATCCTGGGATGAGGAATAATCAGTTCGGGTGAATTTATTATAAGATCATCATACATAATGATATCAAGATCAAGTATTCTGGAGCCAAACCTTTCTGCATTATGATTGCGACCAGCATTACTTTGAATTGATTTTAGTTTATCTAAAAGCCGGAAAGGATCAAGTCTGGTCTCAATCTTTACAACAAGATTTACAAACCAATCCTGATTTATATAATCAACCGGTTCGGTCATGTAAAAAGGAGACGTGCTCCTTATAATAGATATTTTCGATTCTGCAAGGGAAATTAGACTGTTTTTACAGTTTTCAAGTTTGCTTCCCATATTTGACCCTATGGAAATATATGCAATGTGGCCATGGTTCATTTAAAAGCCGACTGAGCCGATTCTTTCAATAACCTCTTTCAATCTTTTTGTGCCGACAGTTAAGGCTATTCTTATATACCCTTCTCCTGCCGCTCCAAATCCATTGCCCGGGGTTACTACTATGCCCCCCTTTAATAAAAGATGACTTGCAAATTCTGCTGAAGTATACCCCTTTGGAACCTCGATCCATATATAGAATGTTGCAAGGGGTTTTTCTATAACCAGTCCCAGGTTGACAAGACCGTCAACAAGTATATTCCGGCGCTCGGCATACACATTGTTCATGGTTTCAACACAGGTCTGATCTCCATCCAGAGCAGCTATGCCTGCAAGTTGTACTGCCTGGAAAGCCCCGGAATCGATATTGCTTTTTATCTGGCCAAGGGCATCTATTACATCTGCCCTGCCAACCGCAAACCCTATGCGCCAGCCTGTCATGTTGTATGTTTTTGAAAGCGAGTGAAACTCTATCCCCACATCCTTTGCACCGGCGGTTTCAAGAAAACTTTTCGGTTTGTATCCATCAAAAGCCATCTCACTATAGGCTGCATCGTGACAGACAATTATATTATTCATTTCCGCAAAAGCGACCGTCTCTTCAAAGAATTTCCCGGTAGCAACCGCAGATGTTGGATTGTTGGGATAATTAATAAACATCATTTTAGCTTTCCGGGCGATCTCTTTTGGCACAGCTTCAAAATCAGGCAAAAAATTGTTTTGCTTTAACAGATCCATAAAATACGTCTGCCCCCCGGCAAACTTAACGCCAACATCATACACAGGATAGCCTGGGCTTGTTACAAGAGCGATATCTCCGGGATTAATAAAGGCAAGTGGTATATGGGCTATTCCTTCCTTGGACCCTATCAGCGTTACAACTTCCTTTGCAGGATCAAGATCCACATTGAATCTGCGCTTATACCAGCGAGCAACAGCCTTGTTGAAATCATGCATGCCGGTATATGATGGATATCTATGATTTGCCGGATCTGATGCCGCCTTGTTTAAAGCTTCAATTATGTGCGGCGGAGTCGGCATATCAGGATCACCCACGCCCAGATCAATAATATCAAGACCCTGTTTTCTAACCTCTTCCTTTTGCCTGTCTATTTCCTTGAACAGATATGGTGGCAATGCATTTAATCTGTCCGATTTTTCAATTTTAATCATTATTTTTATTCCTAAAACTGCCAGGCATCCTCATGCAATTCGCCTGTGTAAATGATACGGGCATCCCCTTCAAGATAAACATCGTAAAAAATGTCTTCCTTTGCCTTGTAGTAAACATAAAGATTCTGCCCTGTTTTAGTTCTCATATTAACAGGAGATTTGATTTTTGACTTTTTTGCCGTTATAAGCGCCCCTGCTACCGCACCTGTGCCGCATGCCAGAGTCTCATCTTCAACTCCGCGCTCATAAGTCCGTATGGCAATAACACCATCCTGCTGCGGACATATGAAATTTACATTTGTTCCGGCAGGAGCAAACATCTTGTGAAACCGCATCTCCCTGCCAAGATTAACAACATCAATATCATCGATGCTGTCAACCATAATCACCACGTGAGGAACGCCGGTATTAAGGCTGCTGATAAACAAAGGACCGTTTTTAAGGTCGATGGAATAATCAACTTTAAGATCCACAGGGTCGGGCATCTTAACCTTGACCTGATGGTTTGTAACCTTTGCGGAAACTATCCCTGCATCTGTTTCAAATGACATCTCAGGGCCGGTTATCCTGTTTAAATATGCAAAACGGGCAACGCATCTTGCTCCGTTTCCACACATCTCGGCAGTGTTTCCGTCAGAATTAAAAAAACGCCACTTAAAATCAACCAAACCAGATTCTTCTACCAATATTAATCCATCAGCGCCAACAGACATTTTTCTGCGGCATATTTTTTCGATAAACGACTTTAGATTCTTCTCGTCAACAACCTTATCTCTGTTGTCAATTATGATAAAATCATTCCCGCTTCCGCTCATTTTAAAAAAGTTGATATGTTTCATAATTTGTAATCGTTTACGGTTGCCGGTTTACAGTTCACAGTTTTTTCAATGAACTATGCAACGATTGAAGCATTTTGGATATTGATTTTAACCGTGAACCGATAACTGTAAACTGTGAACGGTTAGTTTTTCTCCATAAACGGCGGTATAGACTCCCCTTTAATTAAGTCCTCGTAATCTTGGCGTGCCCTGATAACATGGAACTTGTCATCCCTTACCATAATCTCTGCAAGCTTAAGCCTTGAACAATAGTTGGATGACATCACAAATCCGTAAGCGCCGGCACTCATCACTGCAAGAAGATCGTCTTTTTTTACATTAGAAATTCTGCGATCTGCGGCTAGAAAATCTCCACTCTCACAGATAGGACCTACAATATCCGCCTTTATCATCTCATTTTCAGACTTTATAACCGGTTCAATCGCATGAAATGCATCATAAAGGCTTGGACGTACCAGATCGTTCATGCCGGCATCAACGACAACAAACTCCTTATCTTTGCCCGATTTTCTATAAAGAACCCTGGTAACCAGTATTCCTGCATTCCCTACAATGACTCTGCCGGGCTCTAAAATAAGTTGAAGCGGCATCCCTTCAAGAGACTTTACTATTGCTTCCGCATAATCATTAAGCTCAGGAGGAGATTCATCATTATAGGTTATTCCAAGACCACCGCCTATATCAAGGTATCTTATTTCAATCCCCAAATCCTTCAGTTTATTTATCAAAGCCTTGATGCTTTTCAGAGCATCTACAAAAGGCTGCACCTGGGTAATCTGCGATCCGATATGACAGTCAATTCCGATCACATTAATATTCTCAAGCCTCTTTGCAACCTTATAGCCTTCAATTGCCATCTCAATGTCAATGCCGAATTTATTCTTTTTCAGACCTGTTGAAATATATGGGTGTGTCTTAGGATCAACATCAGGATTTACACGAATTGCAATAGGAGCTTTCAATTTTAAAAGGCCGGCTCTTTTGTTTATAAGTTCAAGCTCTTCAAGAGATTCGACGTTAAACATCAGGATGCCCGTATTAAGAGCGTAGTCGATCTCATCGATACGCTTTCCAACGCCTGAATATACAATTCTATTGGGCTGAAAGCCGGCTTTTAATCCGCGATAGAGTTCCCCTCCTGAAACAATATCAAGGCCGCTTCCAAGACTTTCAAAAAGTTTTAAAATAGCAAGATTGGTATTTGCCTTTGCCGAAAAACATACAAGCCTTCTTGTGCCGTCAAAGGCCTCATTAAAAGCCATAAAATGACGCTTTAATGTAGCATGGCTGTATAAATAAAATGGAGTGCCGACCTTTTGAGCAATCGTTTGAACCGGAATATCTTCACAATAGAGTTCATTGTCACGATAATTAAAATGATGCATAAAATTCTGCTCGTTTATCGTTGCTGGTTAGTGGTCAAGTTCTATATAATTGGAGTCTTTGCCGGAAGCCCCTGTTTTTGTATAAACGGTTACCTTATAAATATACCTGTAGCCCTTTTCCATGTTTTCTCTGTAAGTTATTTTTTTATTTATATCCTTTTCTTTGATAGGAATATCGACAATTTTCTTAAAAAGCACAGGGCACCCCTTACAGTCGGACTCGGAAATAGAGGTTTTTGATTTATATACAATAAAACCGCCCAGGCCTGATACGATCTTCCCCTCTTCATCAGGAATAGTCCAGGCAAGCTCAATCATATCCCCATCTATGCTTGAGCTTAAATCATCGACTACAGGCGGTTTGACCTGACCCGGAGGGACAGGCGGGGCTTTTCTGGCGCATCCGGCTGGAAAAACAACAATGCAGAGCAGAATTGACAATATAGTGATCAGACTTCTGCTAAAATTTTTATTCATCAGCATGCTCCAAAACTTTAAGGTAACCGTTCACGGTTTACAGTTAACGGTTGATCAAAACATAAAAGCAAGAGGCTGAAAGCTAACAACCAGTAAAGAGAAACAACTTTAGCGCACTTAAATAACCGTGAACCGTGAACTGTGAACCGTTACACATTAAGACTCTTTTCCGCCTCTATTATGGCCTCAAATACATTTTCTCTGGCGGTTCCGCCAAAAGATTTCCTGCGGTTTATCATCTGTTCTGTGCTTAAAATGTTAAAAACATCTTTTTTAATAAGGGCTGAAAAGGTTTTTAACTCTTTTAGTGTAAGTTCATGCAGCTCTTTACCATTATCCAGAGCATAGATTACCGCCTTGCCTGTGCAGGCATGAGCCTGCCGAAACGGCATTCCTTCTGTTACAAGATAATCAGCCAAATCTGTTGCATTTAAAAATCCTTTAGTTGCTGCGTTATACATTGTCTCTTTGTTGATTTTCAGCTTGGGAAGCATGGATTGATATATATCAATGCAGGCTTTTAAAGTGTCAACCGTATCAAACAAAGGCTCTTTATCCTCCTGCATGTCGCGATTATAAGCAAGCGGCAATGACTTCATAATGGATAAAAGGGCCATCAGGTTTCCAAAAACACGACCTGTTTTCCCGCGGATCAGTTCAGGAACATCGGGATTTTTCTTTTGAGGCATGATGCTGCTTCCTGTGGCAAATGAATCAGGAAGCTCGATAAAACCGAATTCAGATGTGGACCATAAAATCACCTCTTCCGATAAACGGCTGAAATGCATCATGCATATACTTGCCGCTGATAAGAATTCAATGATAAAATCTCTGTCCGATACGGAGTCTATACTGTTTCTTGACACCTCTTTAAACCCAAGAAGCTTGGCCGTGTAATCTCTGTCGATCTGAAACGTTGTACCGGCAAGGGCTCCGCTTCCAAGAGGCATTACATTTATCCGTTTCAGGCAGTCCCTGAATCTGTCCGCATCTCGCAAAAACATCTCATAATAGGCCATCATATGGTGGGCCAAAAGCACCGGCTGCGCTCTCTGCAGATGGGTATATCCAGGCAAAATCGTATCAATGTTGTCCTTCGCGAATAACAAAATACTTTTTTTCAGATTAATGAGGCTTTTAATAATATTTGCAGTCTCATCTCTCAGATACATACGCACATCCAGGGCCACCTGGTCGTTACGACTCCTTGCGGTATGAAGCTTTTGCGCCACCTTTCCGGCTACATGGAGAAGTCTGGATTCAATATGCATATGGATATCCTCCAGGCCATCATCAAACAGGAATTTTCCTCTCTCAATTTCCCTTTTTATATTGCTAAGACCCTGGATTATTAATGAAGCATCCTCTTCTGTAATAATCGACGCCTTCGCAAGCATACTGCAGTGAGCAATACTGCCTTCAATATCATAAGCATAAAGCCGCTTATCTACATCTATTGAAGAGGTAAAAATCTCTACGCCTCTATCTGTTTTTTCTGAAAATCTACCGCCCCAAGCCTTTTCTGTCATATTATATAATCCTTTGTAAGGTAGTGCTTATTAAGCTCTGTTTTGTATCATCTTTTGAATACGCAATCTTAGCGCATTAAGCCGGATAAACCCTTCGGCATCTTTCTGGCTGAAAACGCTGTCTTTTTCAAATGTTGCAAAATCCTCACTGTAAAGAGACCGATCGGATTTGCGCCCAAGAACACGGCAGTTTCCCTTATATAGCTCTAAACGCACAACCCCTGAGACATTCTGCTGGGTCTGGTCTATCATAGCCTGCAGAAGCTTCATCTCAGGTGAAAACCAGAAACCATAATATATGATTTCAGAATATTTCGGTATCAAGGAATCCCGGAGGTGCATCACCTCACGATCCATGGTGATCGATTCAATTGCTATGTGGGCCGTCCTCAATATAGTGCCACCGGGGGTTTCATATACTCCACGGGATTTCATGCCGACAAACCGATTTTCAACTATATCTGCTCTGCCTATGCCGTTACGGCCGCCAAGCCTGTTTAGCTCCTTAAGCAGATTTGCCGGCGTAAGCTCTTTGTCGTTTATTGCAACCGGATCACCCTGCTTAAACGTTATTTCAATTGTTTCGGGCTTGTCGGGCGCGTCCTTTGGCGAAACAGTCAATGTAAACATATCCTCAGGCGGTTCCTGCCACGGATTTTCAAGCATGCCACCTTCGTAACTTATATGAAGGAGGTTTCTGTCGGAGCTATACGGTTTTGCATGGGTTGTCGGAACAGGTATGCCGTGGGTTTCGGCAAACTCCATAAGGGATGAGCGAGAGTTAAGCGTCCATTCACGCCACGGAGCAATGATTTTAATATCCGGATTAAGCGCAAGATAGCTCAGTTCAAATCGCACCTGGTCGTTTCCCTTTCCGGTAGCTCCATGGCTTACGGCGTCCGCTCCTTCTATCTGTGCTATCTCAATTTGTCGTTTCGCTATAAGGGGCCTGGCAAGAGATGTGCCTAAAAGATACTGGTGCTCATAAAGGGCGTTTGCGCGAAAAGCCGGAAACACATAATCCTTAACAAAGGTCTCCTTAAGATCATCTATATAAACCGCTTTAGCGCCGGTCTTTAATGCTTTTTCTTCTAAATGATCAAGCTCCTCTTCCTGCCCTAAATCAGCTGAAAATGCGATCACTTCGCAATCATATGTCTCAATAAGCCATTTTAATATAACCGATGTATCAAGGCCGCCCGAATAAGCCAGAACCACCTTATTTATTTTATCAGACATGATATTATCCTATTCCTATCTATTTTTAATTACACATTACTACTTGATGCATTCATGAAAGCCTATGTTATGCCACCTGCAGTGAGCTTCAGGTATGATTAAATTTAAATCAGGAAACTGTCTGAATGTATTAGAAATCGTTAAGAAAGAACCCTGTATGATATCGTTATTAATAAAGGATCGTCGCATTATCACAATTATTATTTTTATTATGGCCTGTTCTTTTTTTACGATTTCTTATACGTGAGTTTTTCCTGGTTTAAATTTAATTATATCTGGAGCGACATGTGTTAAAAATCGGACTTTTTACGACGCCATCAATACTTCAAGCACCGCCTTATGCATGTGGAGCTTGTTTTCAGCCTGGTCCCAAACAACCGAATTAGGCCCTTCCAGCACTTCTTCGCTAATTTCTTCACCCCTGTGAGCCGGCAGGCAGTGCATTACTATAACATCTTTCGAGGCATTATTGATAAGCTCTTTATTTACCTGAAAAGGCTCAAACGCCTGCTTTCTTTTGTTTTGCTCACTCTCTTGTCCCATGCTTGCCCATACATCGGTATATATCACATCGGCATCATACGCTGCCTCAACAGGATCTGAAGTTATCATAATCTTGCCGCATTTTCTCTCAAGCGCCTTTTCGACAATTTTGCTGTCAGGATAATATCCTTCAGGACAGGCCAATGTAAGATCCAGCCCAAGGACAGCAGCAGCATTTATCCATGAATGAGCCACATTATTGCCGTCTCCGACCCATGTTATTTTCAGATCTTTGTAACCCCCCTTGCGTTCTATCACGGTTAAAAGATCGCTTAAAATCTGGCATGGATGATAAAGATCCGTCAGGGCATTTATTACCGGAATTGTGGCATACTCTGCAAACTCATTTAACAGATCCTGAGAAAAGGTCCTGATAGCCAGGCAGTCCAGGTATCTTGAAAGAACCCTGGCAGTATCTCTTACCGGTTCATCTCTGGCGATCTGGGTATCTTTGGCGCTAATAAATATAGAAGATCCGCCAAGCTGAATCATTGCCGTCTCAAAAGACAGGCGGGTGCGTGTCGAATGCTTATCAAAAATAAGACCCAGTGTTTTCCCCGCAAACGATCTACTGGAAATCCCTTTACTGTGTTCCTTTTTAAGTTCAAGCGCCCGCTTAAAGAAGATCTCAAAGTCTTCTTTGGACAAGTCTAAAAGTGTTAGTATGTCTTTTTTCAATTCAACCTCGCTATCAATATCTCATCCAGACATGTTATCAGAGAGTCTATCTCATCTTTTTCTATAATAAGAGGAGGAATGAATCGCAGGATGTTACCCTGAACACAGTTTATCAGAAACCCTTTTTCCATGCATTTTTTCACAACAGGCCCACCGTCTGTTTTAAGTTTTATTCCAAGCAGCAAACCGATTCCGCGAACATCTGTAATGGAATCATGCCTGTCTTTCAGCCACAAAAGCCTTTCCTTAAAATATGTTCCGATCTGCAAGCAATGGTCTATAACCCCTTCCCTGACAAGCGTCCTGACAACTTCGAGTGAAGCAGCGGTAACAACCGGCGTGCCTCCAAATGTCGAAGCATGCGAACCCGGCCCGAATGCCTCGGCAATATGCTCTTTAGCCAGCATAGCGCCTATAGGCAATCCATTGGCAAGCGCTTTGGCCAATGTCATGACATCGGGCTTAATTCCGAAATGCTCATAAGCAAAAAGCTTTCCGGTTCGTCCCATTCCTGTCTGTATTTCATCAAAAATCAGCAAAACCCCTGTTTCATCACAAAGCTGCCTCACATCTTTAAGGTATTCGGCATCAGGGCAGCGGACACCTCCTTCACCCTGTACAGGCTCTACAATAACTGCGCATGTAGATGATTTTATTTTACTTTTTAGCGCATCAATATCGTTAAAAGGCACAAAGTCAAAACCTTCGAGTAATGGGTCAAAACCCTGCTTGATCTTTTCCTGGCCCGTAGCAGAAAGGGTGGCCATGGTGCGGCCATGAAAAGATTTCTCCATGGCTATTATCCTGTTGCGGTGCAGATCCCCTTTATCATTGAAATACTTTCTGGCTAACTTTATTGCGGCCTCGTTTGCTTCAGCACCGCTGTTGCAGAAAAAAACCCTGTCTGCAAAACTGTTGTCGACAAGCCATGACGCAAGCTCTACCTGGGGAACAGTATAATAAAGGTTCGACACATGAAAAAGGGTGTTTGCCTGATCTGACAGAGCTTTTGACACCGCTGGATGCGCATGACCAAGGTTGCAAACGGCGATTCCCGCTACAAAATCGGTATAAGTCCTCCCTTCGCTGTCCCAGACAGTGCATCCTTTGCCTCTTGTGATTACAATCGGAAACCTGTTATATGTTTTTGCTATAACCTTATCAGCTCTATTTATTATATCGGTTTTCATAGTATAACTTCAGTTCCGATCCCTTTGTTGGTAAAAAGCTCCAACAATAATGAATGACGTTTGCATCCATTAATAATGTGAACCTTTTCAACCCCGTTTTTCAGTGCATCCAAAGCGCATTCAAGCTTTGGAATCATACCCCTGGAAACGGTTTTATCTTGAATCATGTTATTTATCTTTTCAGCGTTGATTGAAGATATTGTCGAGCCCGAGGCATCAAGCACTCCGTCAACATCTGTAATATAAATAAGACGTCCGGCTTTCAACGCTATGGCCATCCTGCTTGCCACATGATCAGCATTGATATTGAATGTCTCGCCGGAATCTCCAACCCCGATCGGAGCAACAATTGGGATAAAATCCTGTTTGGTCAGCGTGTTAATAATATCAGGATTAACATGTGTAATATGTCCGACCAGACCTGGATCAATTATTTCAGGCGGCTTATCAGCATCCTCCTGATATTTGATATGGAGTTTTTTTGCCGATATAAGTCCTCCGTCCTTGCCGCTTAAGCCGACTGCTTTTCCCCCTTGTTGATTAATTCCAGCCACAATCGCCTTGTTTACCTTGCCCCCAAGTACCATCTCCACAACATCCATTGTCTGCTCATCAGTAAAACGCATCCCTCTGACAAACTTTGGATCTATCCCCATTTGCTCAAGAACTGAGTTAATCTGCGGGCCGCCACCATGCACAACAATCGGGTTAAGCCCAATAAATTTCAACAAAGTGATATCCCGGGCAAAATCGGCCTTTAACTGCTCATCAACCATTGCATGCCCACCATATTTAACTACAATGGTCATGCCGTAAAAACGACGTATATAGGGAAGAGCTTCAATGAGTATGTCTGCAACATTTGGAGTCATAAAATTAAAGTAACCGTTCACGGTTGTCGGTTCACAGTTCACAGTTTTTTCAATGAATTATATAATAATTATAGCATGTTAGATTCTATTTTTTCAACCGTGAACCGATAACTGCAAACCGTAAACGGTTATAAATTAAAATAGGCAGAATACCTTAACTTTAGGCACGTTAGGCACTTTAACATACTTTAGGCACTTTTAAAGAATATATCTGCTAAGATCCTCGTCATCCTTGATATCCTTTAATTTATCATCAACATACTTTCCGTCAATTACAATCCTTTTTTCTTTCATGTCAGGAGCGTCAAAGAGTATATCCTCAAGCAGATATTCCATAATAGTATGAAGTCTCCTTGCCCCGATATTTTCAGTCAGGTTGTTAACCTCTTCCGCAATTGCCGCAATTTTCGCCACAGCATCATTCTCAAAGACCACATCAACACCTTCTGTCCTTAAAAGCGCTATGTATTGAAGAAGCAACGCGTTTTTCGGTTCGGTAAGTATCCTGACAAACTCGTCCTTTCCAAGGGAATCAAGTTCTACCCGGATCGGGAACCTGCCCTGAAGCTCGGGGATTAAATCAGAAGGTTTAGTTGTATGAAATGCGCCCGAAGCAATAAAAAGGATATGGTCTGTTTTCACAGAACCGTACTTGGTTGTAACACCGCACCCTTCCACTATAGGAAGAAGATCCCGCTGCACCCCTTCCCTGGATACATCAGGGCCGTGGCTCTCGTTTTTACTTACAATTTTGTCTATCTCATCAAGAAAGATTATTCCTGTCTGTTCAACCTTTTCAATTGCCCGGCTTACGACTTCCTCCATGTCCACAAGATTTTGAACCTCTTCCTGAGATAGAATCCTCATGGCTTCAGCAACTTTAAGCTTCCTTCTCTTTGAGCTTTTTGGCATTATGCCACCTAACATATCCTTAAAGTTAATGCCCATCTCCTCTATCCCCATGCTTGAGAATATCTCTACAATAGGCACAGCCCGATCTGAAATATCAATGTCAACATACCGGTTGTCAAGTTTTCCTTCACGAAGCATTTCTCGAAGTTTTTCTCTTGTTGAGGATGTTTCAGCATTATTATGCGCCATAAAATCAATTGGGATTTGTGTTACAGCTTCACTATCTTGCTTTTGCTTCACTTTTGGTTTTGGAAGCAGAAGGTCAAGCATTCTTTCTTCGGCAATCTGCAGCGCTTTTTCTTCCACCGCTTCCTGAGCCCTTGCTTTAACCATGTTTACGGTAAGTTCCAGCAGGTCCCTTACCATTGATTCAACATCTCTGCCCATATATCCGACTTCGGTAAACTTGGATGCCTCAACCTTTGTGAATGGTGAATCTGTAAGCCTGGAAAGCCTCCTCGCTATCTCTGTTTTTCCCACTCCTGTGGGGCCGATAAGTATAATGTTTTTGGGCGCAATTTCATCGCGGAGATCTTCAGGAACCTGTTGCCGGCGCCATCTATTTCTTAAAGCAACAGCCACTGAACGCTTTGCTTTGTGCTGACCAATAATATATTTATCAAGCTCTTTAACAGTTTCTGATGGTTTTAAATCACTCATGTTAGTTATATGTTCCTACAACTCTTCTATGGTTATTGAATCATTTGTAAACACACAGATTGAACCGGCTATTCTCATGGCTTCTTCTACAATATTTCTTGCATCCATATCAGTATGCCTTATCAGAGCTGTTGCCGCTGCCTGAGCACTGACTCCTCCGGACCCAATGCCTATAATTCCTTCATCCGGTTCAATTACATCACCGCTGCCAGAGACAAGAAACATTCTGGCTTCATCTGCGGCAATCATAATTGCCTCAAGACGCCTTAAATACTTGTCGGTTCGCCAGTCTCTTGCCAATTCAACAGCGCTGCGGGTCAGGTTTCCGTTGTAACGTTCAAGTTTTGCTTCCAAACGTTCAGAAAGATTTAAAGCATCAGCGGTTGCTCCGGCAAATCCCACAATAATTTTATCATTATAAATCTTTCTTACCTTTTTAGCATGATGTTTTATAATATTATTATTCAAAGTTACCTGTCCATCACCGGCAACCACCAGCTTATCCTTATGCCTTATGGCAAGTATGGTCGTTCCATGAAATTTCATATTAGAGTCACTCATAAATAATTACCTTCTGGGATGAGCTTTGTCATAAGTTTCCATTAATCTGTCTATACTCACATGTGTATATTTTTGTGTAGTAGAAAGGTTTTTATGCCCCAGGAGTTCCTGCACTACCCTTAAATCCGCTCCCGCGTCAAGCATGTGTGTTGCAAACGAGTGACGCAAAGCATGTGGTGAAACAGGTATTAAGAGACCGCATTCTTTTGCGATCCCGGCAAGTATACGGGCAATAGATCTTGCTGTAAGACGGCCATTGTTTTTGTTTAAAAATAACGGGCCGTTTTCGTCAGTTTGCGTGCCTGCTTCCAGGCACAAACTATTTCTATAAGCCTTTATTGCATCAAGAGCGTTTTTGCCGATCGGCACAATTCTTTCCTTGTTGCCTTTTCCAAAGACACGGATAACACAGCTCGTAAAATCCACGTCAGTCAAATTCAATCCCGCAAGCTCAGACACTCTTATTCCGCTCGAATATAGAGACTCAAAAATAGCGCAATTCCTCAGTCCGGCCAGAGTGTCCGTCTTTATAAAATTCAGCAGACTGAATGTGTCATCAACCGTCAAACAGACAGGAATAGCCTTTATCTGTTTTGGCGAAAGAATCAAATCGGCCGGATTATCAGTAATTACACCATGTTTCACAAGATATCTGAAAAAGGAACGCAAAGAGGAAAGCTTGCGTGCTATGGTTACCTTTTTGTTCTTTTTATGTAAAAATCCCAAATAACCCCTGATTATCAACGGGCTTACTTCATCTACTCCAACCTGATTTTCTTTATATGAATCTGTATAGCCACTCTTTCCCCCGGTTAAAGACCGGTTTTGAGCAAAAAAGGATGCGAACTCTTCAAGATCGTGCAGGTATGCGCGAGAGGTGTTTTCGGAATACCCCTTTTCCAGGGAAAGAAATTCAATAAAAGATCCAATTAACTTTTTGAAAGGAGATGAAATCATCAAAATTCAATTAGCTCTTCAAGATCGCTCCAGGTTTCGACCTCCACAAATGGATGGGATTTCCTGTTCCACGGCTGCTTAAACAGAATCGGCGTTATGCCGGCCTCTTTAAGTTGAAAACAGGTCTCAAGCCTGTCTTCAACAAAACAGGCAATATTTTTGCGCAAAAGAACATCCAACTTGCCTTCAAATGTGCCTGTTGTAACAATCTCTATTGAGTCAGGTTTAAGCGGCAGGATGTTTAACATCCAATCATAAATTGGACCCAAACAAGGTCGCGCCGTTACAAAGAGAAGCCGTTTCTGGCTCCTTCCCAGCCTTGTCAACACCTTGGGGGCGCCGTCTATAGCTTTTAAGGTCACATTATAGCTGCCATCGATTATGCGGTTTAATATGTTGTTAATAATGTTTTTATCGATATCAATGCAATCTTCAATAGCATAAGAGGTAATATCTTCGGGCTTTATCCAGTTTATTCCATACTCCTTTTGCGCTATATCAAGAAACAATGTCATGGTGTCGGCAAAAACCCCATCAACATCAAAAGCTACAGAGGACGGATTAATCATAAATATCACTTTATGCTGTTTTTCTTGTTTTTTTCTTAAGCTTGGAAATGCGACGTTTAGAAATAATTACCATCTCTTTATTATCGGCTATTAAAAAAGCTTCTTTCTCAGCCTTTAATTTTTTGATTTTCAACTTGATATCGCGGACCGATGCATCAGGTTTCTTACCCTGCGTATCTTCAATCCCCCTTGCCTTTTTTATTAAAACGACCAATTCTGCCTTGTTCATTCCATGAACACCGATAATTTCAGGAATTTCCTTGGCTATTTCCCTTAGCTCCTTGACAGTCATTTTATCTATAGGTTTTTCTTTGATGTTCTTTTTCTTCTTAGTACCCATATCCAGCAGATCTCCTTTTCTATCGTTAGAGGATTTTGCAAAACAGTTAATTATAACAAGAAAAATGATTTTTTTAACTATTTTATTTTATTATGTCAATAGTTGATGTCCTTCTACAGGGTAAACATATTTAATAACCGTTCACAGGTTCACGGTTCAGAGGTTCAGGGTTATTTTTCTTGGAGCGCCGGGCAACTGCTATGCACCAATATTTTTAAATCGAAGATTGTTAGCAGTTAGCTTTTAGCAATTAGCCTTTAGCTTAAAAAATCAAA
>JAUSPN010000001.1 GCA_030656555.1 Candidatus Desulfaltia sp.
TGTCACGCAGGCCATAGTTCCTGACAATCTTAAATCCGGCGTGACCTACAGCAACAGGTATGAACCGGGAATCAACTTCATGTTTGATGACTTTGCCGGGCACTATCAAACGGTTGTCCTTCCCACACGTGTTCGGAGTCCCCAAGATAAGGCACTCGTTGAAAATGCAGTAAAGCTTGTTTACCAGAGGATATATGCACCGCTTAGAAACAGGACATTTTGGTCTCTGCAGGAACTCAACGAGGCCATCTGGGATCTTCTGGAAAAACATAACAACACACCGTTTCAGCGTTTAAAAGTCTCCAGAAGAGAGCTCTTTGAGAAGATTGAGAGGCCGGTTCTCAAGCCCCTGCCAATGGAACGGTATGCCATCAAAGAGTGCAGGGAACTCACAGTACAGCTCAACTACCATATCGAATTGCGTGAAGACAGACATTACTACAGTGTGCCATGGCAGCTCAAGGGGAACCGTGTACGGGTCATATACGACGACAGGAATGTGGCGATCTATTACGACAATATAAGAATAGCTCAGCACAAAAGAGACCGCATTCCTAACGGTTACACCACACTGGATACCCACATGCTGCCCAATCATCGATATTACGCCGAGTGGAGCCCGGAACGTTTTATCAAATGGGGACAATCAATCGGAGACGATGTTGCCGAGATGATACAGGTGGTTCTGAAAAACAGAAAGCATCCTGAGCAGGCATTCAAGACCTGTATGGGCATACTTAATCTTGTAAAAGAACATGGATCCGACAGATTGAACAAGGCATGCAGACGAGCCCTTGTTTTCGGTTTTTATTCTTACAGGCGCATTAAAAACATCCTTGACAGAGGCCTCGAAGAAGAAGTTCCGGCAGAATCAATGGAGCTGCCGGTTTTCTCCCATGAAAACATCAGGGGAAGCCAATATTATCAATAGAGGACAAACGAACAAAAAAATAAAAAAAGAAAGAGATAAAATGAAGGAGAATCAAAATGAACAATAATCAGGCTACCTTGCAGAAACTTGACCAGATGAAATTCCACGGTATGGCAAGGGCATTTACAAGCAGCATGGAAACGGGCGTCAAAAATCAGTTTACAGCCGATGAACTGGTCTCACATCTGGTTGATGCAGAATGGGATGACCGTCACAATCGAAAGCTGTCAAGACTTTTAAAAAGTGCAAGATTCCGTTACAGGGCATCTTTCGAAGAGATTGATTTTTCACTGAACAGGAACATTGACAAAAATCAGCTGCTTCGTCTTTCCAACTGTCAGTGGGTAGAATCTCATCAGGACTGTATCCTGGCGGGTCCAACGGGGGCAGGAAAGAGTTTCATCGCCTCCGCCCTGGGTCATCAGGCCTGCATGTACGGATTCAAGGTGGGATACTATCCCTGTTCAAAGCTGTTTGCCCATCTGAAATTATCCAGGGCAGACGGGAGTTATCTCAAAGAGCTTACTAAAATACAGAAACTGGATGTTATCATCCTGGACGATTTCGGTCTTGAAACTCTTGATGCACCGAGTCGTCTTACTTTACTGGAAATCCTTGAGGATCGACACGGACGAAAATCATCGGTCTTTGTATCTCAACTTCCAATAATTAGCTGGCATGAAGTCATCGGTGACCTTACTATCGCGGATGCCATCGGTGATCGTATTATTCATAATGCTCATAGAATAGAACTGAAAGGAGATTCTGTAAGAAAAATTTACGCAAAACATTGACGCAAACCTGCCACTTTGGTATTGCTGTCAACAAGGGGATTGGATGAGGGTATAAGTGGTAAAGTTATTTCAGGATTAGGTGGCAGTTTTCGCAGGAATATGCACCCCAAGGTGTTGAGTAGTTCTTCCTGAAAGAACTGTTAGGCATATCAGTAAAATTAATGTAGATTTCACACCGAAATGAACAAGGCAAAAGAACAGCAATTAATGTGGGGAGTGTTCCTCAATTTCCCCTGTCAATAAAAAGTCGCAAAGATGATATTTGCGACTTTTTATTGTGCGGCAGGTAATTGAATCTCCCCGCAACTTGCTACGGGGAGATTCAATCCGTTTTTGAAACTTACTCAGAATTGATCACGGAGTTATGAGATGCGATTTATACATGGAAAGAAATTCACTGATTTATGATTAAATCGATGGCAAGCTGCATACCATCTTTGGCTTGAAAATATTGGTGATGGTATCACAACAATATCTTCACAATACCCACCGATGGCTTCCAATGGAATCTTGACAAAAATTCGTAAACGCGTATTATGTATCTGAAAACTCTTTTGTTATGTGAGCGATAAATTATAATCAACATCCAGAGTCGTAATCTTTTAACAGAAAAAAAGAGAGAATCATGGGCAGATCATCAACAAATCCCGTTTCACATATAGTGGCGGGATTTTTTGTTGGTTTATGTCAGGGAAATCTAAGGATGTTGGGCCAAAAAGCATATAATTAGGATCACAATATTGATATATGTGATACTTAAAGTATAATTTACTTGAAATTGAGAAAAAAATGCCGTATTATAATTATGAAGATTTTAAGCAGGCATGTGGTAATGATACATATAATGTAATCCCAATTGACAATGTGCTCAGAGATGCAAGAGAAAACTTTAATCTGAATACAAAGTCGCAATTATTGGAGTTTATCCATTGTGATGGGCTAGAGGATTTAAAGTTTGTTAATACGAAAGATTGGGAGAATAATCCAGATCCGGCAAATTCAATTAAAGTTTATGCTTATGAGTTCAGAACTATGGGTAAACTTGGTTATATAGCATTTATGTATAATAAAAATACCCAAAAATGGCTTATTAAGTCTTTCCATTTATCAAAAAATAGAAATATGGCCATGTTTCTTGCATTTGAGAAAGCCAAGCGTATTAAGATGGAGGAAGGCGATGAATGAACGGAAATGCCCCGCATGTGGGTCAAGTGATATTAGGGACGAGATTATAGACACTGTGATTAAGGAACCATTTGGAGGTGAAAAGACTGTAGAGACACATGAAATAGTGTGTTCTCTGTGTGGATCTCGAGGTGACTTTTTTAATGAAAACGAAACCGTAGTCGTAGAAACTATCAAAAAGTTAAAGCAAAAGAGTATAGTAAATATATTAAAAGATTTTAGTGATCGCAAAATTAGTATGTCGGCAATTGAGAGAGCATTGGAAATTCCTCAACGCACGCTCACTAAATGGAAAAATGGAAATGCAATACCATCTTCAACTGGGATTGCGTTAATGCGTTTTATACGATTATTCCCATGGTTATTAGAAGTTGCTGAAAGGAAATATGATTATAATGAGGCTCAGAGAGTTCATATAAATGTAGCTTTGCAACAATTGCTGTCAGTTGTTCATTTTGATCAAGAGGATTTTCCCGATACTGGAATCGCAACATCAATATTAACCTATTCATATATCACCATTGGGGAAAAGAAGTATCTTGATCAGAATATTCCTGAGTTGCTGTTTACTAACGAATATAGTGAGGCGGTTAGTACCGGAGTAGGTCAGCCACAGAATCCTTTTGTAGGTTTTGAATGGTTAACGACTACGCATAAAGATAAAATATCACTAAGAGGGAAAATTGTTGAGAAAGAAAAAGAAGAAATAGGTTATACAGCATAGAAAAGGGTAAAAATAAAAAGGAGAGAAGTTATGAACAAAAATCTGAACTTTGATTATGTCGATTTTGATACCGTTGGCGAGCCTTGGAATCTTTATAAGCTGGAAGACGGATCTTTAATTAAATTTAAACTTGTATTGGTCAAGGTGATGCCAAATAAAAACGATCCTAAAAATTATTCACTCAACACGGCAAATGTTGTTGGTGTTCAGTCACCAAGAGAATTAAGAGGTGCTCCAACTTCCCCTCCAACAAAGGGACCTTATAATGACTTTGAAAAAAAAGATTTAACTCCCGAAATTATTAAAGAAAGTTGGAATGAATACAGATTAAAGGATGGTACTGTCTTGAAAATAAAACCGGCAATTACAGCCATCAATAAAACCAAAAGCTTCGACAGTCATGGCGAGCCCATTTACGTTGTACATAGTCAAGTTCTTGTCAAGCCTATTAAGTAAAGAAATCGCTTGAATTCGACTATCCCCGCCTACAAGGCGGGGCATTACGCCGAATTCATGGCTATTGCCACCGCGATTTCATAATTAGTGTCAAGCTTAAACCATTCATCCCCGTCCACAGGACGGGGTATTCTG
>JAUSPN010000014.1 GCA_030656555.1 Candidatus Desulfaltia sp.
AAACATGATGCTTCTTTCCTTATCTCCTTAAATATTTTCGCAGATACTATTAATATTTTCCTGACCCCATCCCGAAAGCTTTCGGGATGGGGTCCCTTGTATCCTCCACCTAGGGGGTAAGGATGTATCTTACCATTTCCAAATGTGGTTGACATTCCCATTGACAAGATTCCCTTTTTGTGTTACTTTTTAATACAGGAGGGAAGATAATGAGAGAAACAATCACAATTAGTATGCCAGAAGAAATCAAAAAACAACTTGATAAAATAACATCTCAAGAAGGAACAACGCGTAGCAATATCATCAGGGAGTCGTTGCGAGATTATCTATTTATTCGCCAATTTAGGTCCCTGCGCAGAAGAATGACGGACAAGTCCCCTCGTGTCTATACCGATCAGGACATCTTTGACCGTGTATCATGAGAATAGTCTTTGACACAAATGTTTTAATTGCTGCTTTTATCTCCCGCGGTGCCTGTGCAGATTTGTTTGAACATTGTATCCACTATCATGAAATTGTCGCATCAGAGCTTATATTCGCTGAATTTTCCAAAAACCTGAGCGCCAAATTTAAAATTCCTGCCCCCGAAGTAAAGGAAGCTGTGCGATTGCTTCGCAGCCGGATAACTGTTGTAGCCCCTTTAGATCTAGGCGCAAGAGTTTGCCGTGATCCAAAAGATGATCATATTCTTGGCGCTGCCATCCAAGGAGATTGCCAATGTATTATTACCGGTGATAAAGACCTGCTCGCAGTGAAAAAACACAGAAATATTAAAATAATTCTCCCTCGGGATTTTTGGGAGTATGAAGGTCGGGTACTAGGAAAACCTGTCAAAAAAGGATTTTAATATAATCAGTAAAAAAAATTGATGTATAGGCAATAAAGAAACAATGTTAATCAACGATGGGAGAGGTTTATAGAAAAATATTAATAATTTTATTTATTTTTCTTGACAACTTCCTTTAACTTCTCTTATACTACAATAAATGTAGTTTAAATGGAGGTATTTATAAAATGGTGGAAAATAGCAATAACGACATTCTCACCATTGACCAAGCTGCCCAACTTTTAAAAGTTAGCTCCAAAACAGTTTACGATTTAGTTAGTGCTGAAAGAGTTCCTGGAAAAATTTTTGCTAAAAAAGTTGGCCGGTCATGGCGCATTATGCGAAAAGAAATTGATGGTTTTTTATCTGAAGAGAAAGGTCTTTTTTATCAACTGCCCCTTAAATAAAAAGAGGATGTTTTCTATTATTATTTTAGATAAAATAACACTACTGTCCCAACGTTTAAATTTTGTTTTAATGTAACCAATGTAGTATCAATATGTTAGAAGCAAAAAAGGTTTTTATTGATTTGAAATTTACATCATACTGTGGCCATTCTTCTGTCAAAGAACAGAAAGGAGTGGTCAATGAATACAGGAAGAACCGTTTTCTCACAAGTGATGGATTTTTTGCCAACATACGAATTCCACAAATGTGTACAACGTTACAGAGGAAATTACAAAATAAAAAGTTTCTCATGCTTAAACCAGTTTCTGTGTATGGCATTTGCCCAACTTACCTATCGGGAAAGCCTTCGAGATATCGAAGCATGCCTTCGCGCAATACAAAACAAACTTTATCATATTGGAATCAGAAGCAAAGTGTCGAGGAATACCATAGCAAACGCAAACGAAAAACGCAACTGGCGCATATATGCCGATTTTGCTCAAATACTGATTCATACAGCAAGAGGACTGTATGCAGAAGACGAATTTGGAATAAATCTGGATCAGATGGTTTACGCACTCGATTCCACAACTATAGACTTGTGTCTTTCCCTGTTCCCTTGGGCAAGATTTCGGAAGCGGAAAGGAGCAATAAAATTGCATACTCTTATGGATTTGCGTGGTAGCATTCCCGCATTTATAGAAATTACAGACGCAAAAGTTCATGATGTCAATATCCTTGACAATCTCATCCCAGAACCGGGTTCTTTCTATATAATGGATCGTGCCTATATAGACTTTTCCCGTCTCTACACCTTGAATCAATGTCTCTCATTCTTTGTCACTCGTTCTAAAATCAATCTCAAATTTCGCAGACTTTATTCCCATCCAGTTGATAAATCTACTGGGCTGAGATGCGAGCAAACAGTCGTGCTTACAGGTATCAACTCTGCAAAAGACTACCCAGAAAAACTTCGACGTATTCGTTACTTTGATGCCCAAAATCATAAAACCTTAATTTTCCTAACCAACAATTTTACTCTTCCCGCACTCACCATTGCTCTACTATACAAATGTCGTTGGCAGGTAGAATTGTTTTTTAAGTGGATTAAGCAGCATCTGCGAATCAAAGCCTTCTTCGGCACCTCAGAAAATGCTGTCAAAACACAAATATGGATAGCTATCTCAGTATATGTGCTTGTTGCAATTATCAAAAAACGTCTCAACTTGAATCTCAGCCTCTACACTATTCTACAGATTTTAAGTATAACCTTATTTGAGAAAGTTCCTGTTTTACAGCTACTTACAAATGTTAATGATGAAACTCAAAACGGTGAATCTCCTAACCAATTGTTGTTGTTTGACTTATAATGGGACAGTAGTG
>JAUSPN010000052.1 GCA_030656555.1 Candidatus Desulfaltia sp.
CTTTTTAAAAACGCACTTCCTGCCCCTTGTTCAAAAAAAGATATTTCCTTATATACAGAATATGCAGATACACCGGGCTTGTCCAACAACCGGATAAGATTGTGGTTCGCTGCGCTCACACAATCTATCCTTATTCGTTGGGGATTATGTCCTATCGAGCAGAGGCTTTGCATACTCGATGAACTCCCTTTTTCGACTTCCTACCCGCCCTTGGCTACCTATATGAAGATCGCTGTAAAAATAGCCGCTGCCAATCAGCCAGAATACCTTGTCCGCGCTGTACGCACTTACCCCAGCATGGGCAGCGACCCGAATAACAGCCTTGAACAATTGGTAGTCGTCGGCTTTATCTTGGCACAGGTGCAGAGCTGTGAAAATATCGCGAAGATGGACATCGGGCTTTGGGAAATTGACATAGCCCATTTCTTTCAGAAAATCACACGACAACGCAAAACCGAAGCCCTCAATTTCTCGACTCAAAAGCGTGGGTAGGCTTGCACGCGCTCTATCGTCTCGGTCAAAAAAATCGACCCAGGCGAAGAAGTCCGAAGCCGACGAAAACTGCTCAACGAAGTTCGCAGCGGAAAGTATTGTCTGACAGTAGTGCGGCCAAATGCTGCGCGGCGTTCTGCGAACCTCACCCCTCGGTTCAAGCCTTTCTACGATATCGTTAAGAATGGCTTCCCAGTCACCCGCGTATTTATCCATGACGGCTCTTGGGTTGAAGCCCTCCAATACGAGGGACAGTTTCTCCACGCCACCTATCGCTCGTCCGATAACCCCGGCTTTCATATTGGCGTTTTGTGCGGATTCAAGAATTCTTTGATAGATGCCCTCTTTGGATGTTGGCTTCGGGTTAAGCGTGAGAGGATTCAGATACTTTTCAATAAGTTCTGCCGTCACTCCCCCGATGCTCCTGCTCGGCAAATAATCCTTGGCCAACTGGTAAGCTTTCTTATCGATCAGCGCATCATCCTTCATTCTATTTGTCCCCAACAATTAATATACGTAATCTTTAATATACCGGTTTAAAAAACTGTTCGTTGAATTTTGTACAATAATATTTTATTAAAATCAAATAATTTTTATTGAGCTTTTATATAAAAAAGGTTTATTATCGGAAAAAACGTAATACGTATAAGAAAGCATTATTCTCAAATAACAGACAGGTTGAATGATTTGCATTATCGGGAGCGGGAAGATGAATAATATTTTGCCGGAGTTTCAAAAATTTATCGCCCAGCGCAAACTGGTGCCGGAAAACCAGGCGCCTTTTTATGCCTACTGGGTCAGCAAATTTCTTAACTATTCCAACCAGCAACAGGATAAGAAACTGGACTTAAGAAGACAAATGTTTCTTGATTCCATAAAAAAAGATAAAAAAATGCAAGAGTGGCAAATAACTCAGGCTGACAACGCCATTAATCTTTATATCAATCATTTTCTATCCGGTAATTCTGCGAAGCTTTCACCAAATACAGAAGCCGCTTATGACAAAAAGTTTCCGGATTATAAAGAAGTCCTAAAACAAATTCGTGAAATATTGCGAATAAAGCATTATGCCTATAGCACTGAACGGACATATATTGCCTGGTTCCAGCGTTTCCATGATTATTTGACCATTACAAAACAAAAGAATTGGCAAAAGCAGGGCGCTGATGAAACGGATGTCCGGGATTTCCTCAGTCACCTGGCGATCAAGCAGAGAGTGTCATCTTCTACTCAAAATCAGGCTTTCAACGCGCTGTTGTTTTTGTTTCGCGAGGTTCTCAAAATTGATCTTTATGATCTGAGTCAAACTGTGCGGGCCAAAAGAGGGCCAAAGGTGCCTTCCGTGCTGACACAAAATGAAGTTTATAGCCTGCTTCAACAGTTAAAAGAAAAGGACCGTCTTTTGGTTCATGTTTTATATGGCACAGGCATGCGGCTTATGGAAGTTGCCCGGCTGCGGGTGCAGGATATTGATTTCGGATTAAATTCAATCATTGTCAGAGCAAGCAAAGGTGATAAAGACAGGATAACGGTGATGCCGGAGGCAATTAAAAAATCGCTGCGTGAACATTTGAAGTCAGTTAAGAAAATACATGAGGTCGATATCCAAAAAGGCTTTGGTGAGGTATATCTGCCGGAAGCGCTCGACAGAAAATATTCAAATGCGGCAAAAGATTGGAGCTGGCAGTATGTCTTTCCCTCCGCGGCACTCTCTGTCGATCCTCGCTCCGGGAAGGTACGCCGGCATCACATCAGCCCCAGTTCTATTCAGAAAATTGTTGCGAAAGCTGTCAGGAAGGCGGGAATAGTAAAACACGCGACCGTGCATACCCTGCGCCATAGTTTTGCGACGCATTTGCTGATGGACGGAGTGAATATTCGCGAAGTACAAGAACTTCTCGGCCACAAAAATGTCGAAACAACTATGATCTATACCCATGTTCTGCGAAATATGTCGAAAGCGCCGATAAGCCCGCTGGATACTCTGCTGAATAGCGCAAAAGAAATTCCCCCAAACACCGGAACAGATAATGAATAAAAGGATCACATCTCCGCTTGACTCATGTTATTGTAATACGAGGGGCGTCCCGGAAGTCCTCTTATTCCTGTCAAAGATACCGGTCGCAGCCAAAAACCCGTGATAAGCGTTGAGATTATATTAATTTCATTCTGGTTCCAGCAACCGATCTAATTCCCCGACACCATACAGCGGCAAGGAAAGAAGTTCAAAGAACGTTTTTTGGTGTTTGCCGGCAGTCGGCACTTGACAGGTGACTTGCTGACGGCTGGGTTGGTTCATGTCAAACCGAACGGCCTTTTGCGATTTCCCGCATGCCACGAACTGGTGCAGAGAGCGCAACGTCCCGCTCCGTCCAGCTTTGACCTCCACAGGAAAAATATTAGGGCCACAGGAAATCACGTAGTCAACCTCGGCGTTTGCCTTACGTGCTTCTCGCAACCAGTAGACCGGTCGGGGGGGCTCTGCGCCCTGGCTGGTGTAGGCCAGATGTTGTCCTATAAACTGTTCGGCCACAGCGCCTTCATTAATCAATTGCACATCGTTCATTCTTCTCAATGTCGGCCAATCCAAACCGCACACATGATTCATAAGTCCCACATCCAAAAACAGGAGTTTGTAGGCAAACTCATTGATGCCTGTATGGAGCGGAATGCCGGAGCAATGACTGGCGAAAACACGGATGCAGACGCGGGCTTTCGCAAGCAACTCGATGGCGGCCTTTACGTCACTGGAACGATCTTCCCTTGAGAAGTTTACGTATTTGACCTTCTGCCCTACCTGGCGGGGAATTAGTTGAAATGTGCGTTGGAGAAGCGCCAACTCCTGGTGACGGGCATACTTGGCGAAATCGTCCTCATAGGTGCTGACGATGCGGCGGTGTACGGCAACCGCTTCCTCCAGCGAAGCGCTTTCCTGGAATACCAGCACCGCCTCCGGCATACCCCCCACAAACAGGTATTGTCGCTGGCGCATCAGCAACTTTTGGTGAGCGGACTCCGGCAGTATGGAGTCAAATTCCAAGTCATCAAGATAACGACATAAAGCCGGTTCGATAGCCTCCAGAAATTCCCGGAATGTCATCGGGCCAAGGTGATGGTACTCGATACGTCCCACCGGCATGGAGAAACTGTGATCGGCAAGAGTGAACTCCGGTAGAGACCCAGCCGCAATGACCGGTATATCCGGAAGGTCTTCATAGAGATATCGGAGCGCCTGGATCGCCGACGGTGTCGCCTGGATTTCATCCAGAAAAAGGAGAGATCCCGGTTCGGTGATCGAGCGACCCACCAGAGCCTCCAGATCTCCGCGGATTACGGCTATATCAAGCGTCGCAAAGACCTTGTCCAACTCAAGATGTCGTTCAAGATTTATTTCATTCAACAACAAATTCTGTTGGTTGGCAAACTGCCTTACAAGCGTGGACTTTCCAACCTGCCGCGCACCACGGAGGATGAGAGGTTTCCTTCGCCGCGTTTTGATCCATTGGACCAGATATTGTTCTGAGAACCTTTTCATATTATTGCCCCTTGTTTTAACTATCAAATGGCACAAATAGGGGGCAATGTCAATTAAATTATTCTTTTGTTGCGGGTAACACGATATGATATATAACCACATTTGATTAAATCGTTTGGGGCGCAGTTAATCTCAAATAATGGCAAAACATAATATGTGGACTATAGGTTGAGGACAACACACAGGGCAGGATGGGTACTGGTTGACCCCTGGACAATAATAAAGAATGGATATGTGCGGGTTTGTAATGGACTGATTGAAGAGGTCGGTCAGGGACATTCAAGTGGCGGCCATGTAATTGATCACGGCCCAGGCGCTATTATGCCTGGTTTTGTCAATGCGCATACACATCTTGAGCTGTGCGCTTTAAAGAGACGGGTGTTGTGTGACAAGGGATTGAAGCTCCCCGCCGCAAGCAGCGGGGAATCTTCGACTGTAAGGAATTCTGTCAATTTTTTGATTCGCTCGCTAACCCCGCCGCAAGCAGCGGGGAATGCGCTCGCTGTTCAGTTCAGGCCGTGGGTTAAGCAATTAATAAACCTGCGTGATTCAGAAGAAACGGAAAATCTGCTTGCAGGCGCAAAACAAGGCATAAAGGAGATGATTGAATCGGGCACAGGGGTTGTCGGAGAAATATCCACCCTGGGCATTACAAAAGACATTTTAGAAAATTCCAGCATGGAAGGTATATGGTTCAAGGAATATCTTGGAAACAATTCAATTATAAAAACAGTATGCAATGAAAAAAAGGGGCGGTTTGCGACCTCGTTTGCGGCGCATGCTCCACATACCACGGCACCTGAACTTTTGGTGAATTTAAAAAATGCCGCTCAAAAAAATAATCTCCCATTTTCAATACATGTTGCAGAGTCGGAAGATGAAATCCGGTTTTTATCAACTGGAAAAGGCGAGTGGGCGGATTTTCTCACGGAAAGAGGGATCGATTTTTCAGGATGGGGTTTGCCTGTGGAAAGCCCTGTAAAATATCTTGACCGCTTAGGGCTTCTTGATAAAAAAACAATAGCCGTTCATCTGATACATGCTGATAAAGATGACTTTGAGATACTTTTGCGTTATGATGTTTGCGCGTGCCTGTGCTTCAGGAGTAACCATTATCTTCATCAAAGGCTGCCCGATCTCACAGGAATGCTTGACGCCGGATTAAAACCATGCCTTGGCACAGACAGTTTGGCCTGTGTGGATTCATTAAATATGTTCGATGAAACAGCATTTATATCTAATGCATTCCCTTTGGTTCCACCTTCTGAAATACTGGCAATGGCAACAATAAACGGCGCTAATGCTTTAGGGGTTGCAGACAGGTTCGGCACACTCGATCCCGGAAAATGCAGCCGGCTTATCTATGTGCCAGTAAATCAGTCGAACAAATCAAGTCTTCTGGAAGCAATTGTAAACAATGAAAAACAAATCTAAACAACATAGTAAGCAATCGTTGGTCAAGATCGGACGGATCAGCTATGTAAATGTTGCACCTGTATATTATGGGCTTGACAAAGGGTTAAAACCCGCGTGGATCAATATGGTCACAGCGCCTCCGTCGGTTCTAAACAACATGATGGCAAATGGAGACCTTGACATAAGCCCTATCTCTTCCGTGGCTTATGCGCGGCATCAAAAGGATTTGCTGCTGCTGCCCGATCTTTCAATCGCATGTTACGGAGATGTAATGAGTGTTATTCTTGTCAGCAGGTATCCGTTTGACAAGCTTAATAATAAAAAAGTAATTCTAATCGACGAGTCAGCTACCGCGGTTGAGCTTTTAAAGTTTCTTTTCATCATAAAAAAGGTAAAACCGGTTTTTGGAATAAATGCCATCGGGCATCCCCGCGATATCCAAAAAAATGCTGATGCAGCCCTTATCATAGGAGATACGGCACTTAAGGAAAAATGGAGCGATCACTATGATTATATATATGACACTGGGAATATGTGGATGGAATTAACCGGCCTTCCCTTTGTGTTCGCTGTGTGGGCCGTACAAAAATCATTTGCGCACAAAAGGCCGGATGCGCTATCTGCAATAATTGATCTTTTTCGTATTTCAAAAAAAGAAGGGGATCAACATCTCAAACAGATCGTTGAATCAGCTTCATCAAAGCTTGGAATCAGCCTTGATGTGTCTCAAAAATATTATGACAGACTGTGCTGCGATCTCGGACCAATGCAAATAAAAGGGCTTGAAAGCTTTTTTAGCAGCCTTTACAAGGAAAAAATACTTTCCGAAAAGATAAGTCTGTCCTTTTGTATTTAGCATGCAAAAACAGATAATTTTCTTTTGATTAGTAACATGGTCAATAACGTTATATATTTTACGTATATTTTCGGGTTCTTGGAATAGAAAATCTTGCAGGGTTTTTAAAAGCGATGAGAAATAAGAATAATATAGACATCCTGTTAACAGGCGGAACCCTGCTGACCATGTCGGATTCAATGGAGATTATTGAAAATCCGGCCATCGGTATCAGGGATGGAAAAATAGTTTTTGTTGATACTAATTACGATCCGCAGTCAAATCCTTATAATGCCGGAGAGGTTATAGATGCTTCTGAATCAATTATCATGCCGGGTCTTATCAATACTCACACCCACCTGCCAATGACATGTTTCAGAGGGATTGCCGATGACATTCCTCTAAAGGACTGGCTGGACAACTACATCTTTCCGGCAGAATCAAAACATTTAAACAAAGACACGGCCTATTACGGAGCCATGCTGGCAATAGCCGAAATGATCCTCTCCGGCACAACAACCTTTTGCGATGGATATTTTTTTGAAAGCAGCGTTGCTCAGGCGGCAAAAGATACTGGAATGCGAGCTGTTTGCTGTCAGGGATTTGTCGATTTTCCCGCGCCTGACAATCCTGATTCCGCAAGCAACATACAAATTGCGGAATCTTTTATTGAAAGCTGGCATGATGTTTCCAGCCTGATTTCTCCCGCCCTGTTCTGCCATGCACCCTACACCTGTTCCCCTAAAACGCTCCGGGATATCAAACAGATTGCAAGAAACAGCAAAGCGCTTTTTTTAACCCATTTGTCTGAAACCATAAGCGAAGTGGAAGAGCTCAAACAGCAATATGGAAATACACCTGTGCGTCATCTTCACAGCCTGGGCATACTCGACGATTTTACAATTGCTGTTCACTGCAATTTTGTTGATGAAGATGAAATCAAAATGCTTGCCGATTGCGGCGTAAAAGTATCGCACAATCCGGAAAGCAGCATGAAACTTGGTGCGGGCGTCGCGCCTGTTCCGGCAATGCTGAAACAAGGGGTCATAGTGGGGCTTGGCACAGACGGCTGTGCTAGCAACAACAATCTTGATCTTTTACTGGAAATGGATACAACCGCCAAGATTCACAAGCTTAAAACAATGGATCCCACGGTCATGGATGCGGAAACCGTAATACGAATGGCTACTATCGATGGCGCAAAACTGCTCGGCCTTGAAGGCAAAACCGGCTCCATCGAGGTCGGCAAATGCGCAGACATTATTATCCTGGACACCAATAAACCTCACCTTACCCCCATGTACAACTGCTATTCACATATAGTTTATTCGGCATCAGGATCGGATATCTCAACAAGCATAATTGACGGAAAAATTATCATGAAAGACAGGCGGCTTTTGAATATGGATATTATGGATATTATGGACAGGGTAAGAAAGATCGCGAGCAATATCGGGAATCTTTAGGAGATAAAATAAAAAGGGCATCCCCTCATAATTCGATGGAATGCCCTTTTTTTAACTCAAAAATATTGGTCTAAACCGTAACTACATTTGCTGCAGCAGGACCTTTTTGACCCTGCTCAATGTCAAAGGTAACTCGGTCGCCTTCATTAAGAGATTTGAAACCGCTTGCATTGATTGCTGAATGATGGACAAATACATCCGGACCATCTTCCTGCTCAATGAAACCAAACCCTTTACCGCTATTAAACCATTTTACAATTCCATTAGCCATAATTAAACACCCTCCTTTTCAAAAAATTCTCATGGTCCCAGACTTCAGGGTGCCATTTTGACAAATGGTACTTCCTTTAGAGCGAAACCGGCCCGCCAATTAAGAACAGACCTTTACTGATTAGAGTGATAATAACACCTTTTAGAACGAAAGCAAGGTTTATTATTGATATTTTTTAAATAAAGTATTTTATTGTGCCTCAGGTTATACCTATCGAGACAATTACAGTAAAATACAAACCCGCTTAATTTAATAGTGAGACCAGGATAATCCGGGTTTTTTTACAAGGAAAAAATGAAAACCCTTTTTCACGAGGATTTTTATCAGATATATACTTCCGATCCAGCTTTGGATTTTTTGAAGGCAAAGGACCTGGCAAAGGGAAAAGCCGGAGAATACTGTAACGATCCAATGCTGCTGTCCTGGCACAATGGGAAAACCGGTGAGTTTTATCCAAGATTCGAGTGCGGCAGCGGGGGTAAACCACCGTGGATTATATTTGCAAAGTCCAGAGGCGGAAATTTAACTATCGACATTAATGATGGGGAATATACTTTCATCTACCTCAAGCTATAAGAAGAAAATGCTGGGGAAAGGCTGCGTAAATTGAACAAAATACGCAATTAAGAAAGGGAAAAACAACATGAAAAAGCTAATGTATTTATCCATATTTTTCGTGATGGTTATTATGTGTTTTCTGTTTCTTTCATGTACGGCCATACAGACTGCAAAAAAGACCGGGGAAACCGAACAAATGTATGTCAATGCAACGCTGAAAAGCATCTCAAAAGACGGAGTGGTTTCCTTATTATTGCAGTTGCCGGAATTTAATGAGTCTCAAGATCCATTTATCGGCAAAATAGCAAGGCAGGTTATTGAAAAAAGCCTTTTCCTTGAAGGAATCACAACGAAAATTGATGGGATTTCCGTTGTTGTAAGAGAAGTTCATAAAAATGCCATTGATGTTTTCCCGGAAAAACCTCTGCCTTATCCTGTCGGTTTCCAAGTCAAATTAAAAATTCCCAGAAAGACAATTGCCATTGTGGATTTTGAGGTAATCCGCGGTAAACAAAAAGAGCTTGGTCGGGTAACCCTTGAGGGTCTAACCTCAGCGCTGATTGACTCAGGACATTTCAATGTTGTCGAAAGGTCAAAATTAAAGACAATCATCAAAGAGCTGAATTTGAGCATGACCGGTCTTATGCAAGAATCAGCAGGCGAAAATGTAGGACACCTTCAGATGGCGGATCTGATACTGACAGGAACCCTTGCAGAGATAAGCAGGGAATGGGATATAAACCTCAGGCTTTTAAATGTCAGAACAGGTCAAGCCCTGGCGGCCATTACAATGAAAGCACCGTTATTCAAGCCTTCAGAAATGAGAGATTCAGGTCCAATGAATGAGGATTTTGAAAAGGATTTTATCGATGCCTCGTGGGTTGCAGGTTATAAGGAAAAAGGAGCGTATCGTGTAAGCTTGGACACTACAGAAGGGGCTGAAAATTCGAGACAATCCATTAAAGTAGATTTTAATTTTACAAAAAACAAAGACAGGATCTTTGCCAAACTTGGAAGCGGAAAGAAAAGAGATCTTTATCTTTACGGCGGAATAGAATTCTATGCAAAATCTACGACGCCGCTTACCGGAAAATTGTTCATTCTAACCTCAAACCCTGATGATCCTAATATAATAGATGCGTGGACGGGAAGTTTTGAGATAGATGGCGAATGGAAGAAAAAAAGGATGCCTTTTGAAAGTTTGATGATTGGAAGGGGATGGATAAAGAAAGGGGCGGAAAAACATGGGGCCAGGCATGGGGATCAGATACTGCGTCTTGACCGTATTGAAGGTTTGTCAATCGGCGTTACGAATTGGGATAATCCTCCGGTAAAAGAAAAAATATGGATAGACAATATCCGTTTTTATGAATGAGAAAAAACATGGGCAGCAATATAGCACCTGCGGAAAATCGGAGATTTCAGGCTCCTACAATCCCCCAAAGATACCAGTGTTAACATTGGATACATTTTTAAGCATCAAAAACACTTGTTTTTTGTTATGCGGCCGTTTTACCATGATTCGCACGTCGTCCATCACAAACGTAAGATAGAATTTAAAATTAATCCACTTTATTTGCTGAAAATCCCTTTCAAACAAGCCTCTTTCATCAGAGAAGGAAAAGCGCACCTTGCGCGCAGCAAAATCAAGAGTTACAGACTCGGCGAACCGTTGCCCATACACTAAGTAAAAGAAATACATCGGCGAGACAAGAATGAGCCCCCCCAAAACAGCATCCGCCACGGCTGTCTTCAAGGAAAAGACCTGAAGAAAAATCACAACCAGAAAGATGGCAATTGCGATGGCATGGAAATACTGTAATAAAATGCGCTCTTCGCCGGGCATGAAAAAGGTGTACGTTCTTTTGCCAACAGGATCAGTCATCTTGTGGCTGTTTCGCGGGACCGGCTGCAAGCACACTGCCCGGCGACCTGTCTTTGAATTGCTGGAAGTTTTTATGGAACAGCACAGCCAGCTTTTTTGCCTGCACATCATAATCAGATGGATTTGACCACGTATTGCGGGGATTCAATATTTCTGATGGAACACCAGGCGCTTCAGACGGCACCTGAAAACCAAATATCGGATCGGTCCGCATCTCGATTTTTCCAAGTGAACCTGCAAGGGCTGCATTCAGAAGTGCTCGAGTATATCCAATTTTCATGCGAGACCCAACCCCAAATGGACCACCGGTCCAGCCGGTATTAACCAGCCAGCATTGAGCGCGATGTTCTTCAATTCTATCTGCAAGTAGCCTGGCATACACAAAAGGATGACGCATCATAAAAGGAGCACCAAAGCATGCGCTGAATGTGGCGGTAGGTTCGGTTACACCCTTTTCCGTACCAGCAACTTTTGCAGTATAGCCGCTGATAAAGTGATACATTGCCTGATCCGGCGTAAGCTTGGCAATGGGAGGCAGAACACCGAAAGCATCTGCCGTAAGCATGATAATACTGCGTGGATGCCCGGCCATTCCTGAGCTGACGATGTTTGAAATATGCTTAAGAGGATACGAAGCACGGGTGTTTTCTGTTAAACTTTCATCATCCAGATCAATGCGGTGTGTTACCGTATTCATTGAAACATTCTCAAGGATAGTGCCAAAGCGGCGGGTGCATTCATATATTTCAGGTTCTGCTTCTTTGGACAGCCGGATTACCTTTGCATAGCATCCACCTTCAAAGTTAAAGACCCCGTTGTCAGACCAGCCATGTTCGTCATCACCGATAAGCAATCTGTTTGGATCTGCTGAAAGTGTGGTTTTTCCGGTACCGGACAGACCAAAAAAAATGGCAACTTCATCCGGGTCGGTCTTACTGACATTGGCTGAACAGTGCATTGAAAGGACCTGCTGGCCGGGCAAAAGAAAGTTGAGTGCGGAAAATATGGATTTTTTTATTTCTCCGGCATATGCAGTGCCGCCGATTAACACCAGTTTTCGACTGATGTTAATGGCTACAAAAGTTCCGCTGCGTGTTCCGTCTTCGTCTGGATCTGCGTGAAAGTTCGGGCAGTGAAGTACAGTAAAGTCGGGCTTGAATTTCCTGATGGCTTCACGGTCTAATGGCTGCTGAATAAACATGTTACGAGCAAAAAGGTTGTGCCAGGCATATTCATTAATGATTCGCACCGATTGACGGAACTGTTTGTCCGTACCGGCAAAACAGTCCTGCACAAAAACCGATTTGCCACGCAGATAGGCTGTCATGCGTTTGAGTATAGTATTGAACCTTTCCTCAGGGTATTTCATGTTGACCTTGTTCCACCATATGTCATTGGTGGTCGCTGGTTCATCAACAATATACTTGTCCTTTGCAGCTCGACCTGTATGCTGCCCCATGCTGACCACCAGTGGCCCAAGATGTGCTATCAGGCCTTCAAAACGACGGACAGCATGTTCATACAAAGCAGGTGTTGAAAGGTTCCAGTACACATGGCCAAGATCGTGTAACTCGAGACAATCTAACCCATATTCCGGTATTAGCTCATTGATTTCCATTATGCCCATCCTTTATAATATATTAGTATCGTTCAAAAGTCACGGCATTTGGATTTACTAAATCATACCAAAGCATTTTTGGATGTGCAAGGTTTAAGCGGAGGTGGGGCATGACCGGAACGGAATCCCCAAGAAATGGAGTGGAGGTCATGACCTACCG
>JAUSPN010000024.1 GCA_030656555.1 Candidatus Desulfaltia sp.
TATGTACTTTAGCAATCTGTCGACAGCAGACATTCAATTTGCTGAAAATCGATTGAATACAAGACCCAGGAAGTGTTTGTCTTTCACATCGCCTGTGGTATTCTTAAATAATCACTGTTGCACTTGAGACTTGAATCTAAGAAATACAAAAATAAAATATAATCAATTAATAAACAAGGAGGATTATCTTATGGATACCGAAAAAAATACTGAAAAATTAACCGGTCTTGGAACAAATCAGGAAAAGACTTTAGAGAAGCAAGAAATAGCGTCTAAAAACAATAAATCCAGCCAAACTAAATCATTCATGCAGGATTCTTTCAAGAAAATTGGGTACGCATTGCTTTTCTTACTGATCGGAGCATTGATCACTGTCTTGGTTCTTTATCTGCCAACTCAAACAGGTCTAAAAGCAGCTCAGGCCGAAGTAGACCGATTACAGCCAATTGAAACTGAATATTTAACACTTGTGGAAGAACACGAAATAGTCAGGGCTCGCTCTTCTGTATATAAAACTTTGAGCGATACCAGCATGCTTCATGTTGCCCTGGTCAACAATGATCCAAACCGAATAGATCAATATATTCGTTATGTGGAAGAAGATCTCAAAAACCTGACTGTTCCAAATTTTCCAGATCTCCCATCTTCCCTAACCAGTCAGTTTGCAAAAGTAACCACATCTGCCGCCTCAAATCATCCAAAAGCGATCGAGGAACTTCAAGACTTTCAAAACGATCTGCTTTTGGTTACGGATAACCTGGAATAGATAATAAAAACTCCCTTACGGGAGTTTTTTCCTAACTTGGTCTTTTTTCTAAAACAACTATTAATTCCAATTCTTGCCCATCTCTGAGGACAGTGATCTTCATTTCATCACCGGGGCTTTTATAGGTAACCAAATAGGCTAAGAGGTCACTGAAATTGCGAATTGGCTCTCCGTCAACAGCCATAATTAGATCTCCTCCTGAAGGTAGCCCTAGTATTTGTGTGTCCTCATCCCCTCCGTGCATTCCCGCATCGGCAGCAGGTCCATTTGCAGGTACGTCGATCACATATGCTCCCTGAATTTCATTTGAAAAACCCAATGTTTCTTTTTCTAACAATGTCAAGGTCTCACGGCTGACAATTCCTAAATAAGGATATTCGTATGCTCCATCCCGAATTAAATAAGGGATCACACGTTTAACAATATCGATCGGTATCGCAAATCCTATTCCAGAATTGGAAAGTGTCCCATCTCCACCTTCGTTTGTTCGGATCGCTCGATTTATCCCAATGACTTCCCCGTTCATATTTAAGAGGGGTCCGCCGGAGTTTCCGGGGTTAATGGCTGCATCGGTCTGGATTAAATCAGGCGCGGTAAAAAACCCTCCGCTTGGAGCGGCTCTGAGGGAATCTAACAATCTTCTGCGTGCAGAAACAATTCCGACTGTCATTGTTCCAGATAATCCATAAGGGTTTCCGATTGCAACTACATATTGGCCAACCTTGACATCTGCTGAATTTCCTAATTTCAAGGGTTTAACGTCTTCTCTGGAAACATTTGTTTCTATAACAGCGATATCAGAGTCGAGGTCTGAACCTATAATTTCTCCATAACCATTAAATCCACCCGGGAAAACCACTTCAATCTGCACCGCGTTTTCCACAACATGATAATTTGTTATTACGTGCCCCAGGTCATCAAATAAAAAACCTGAACCCTGCCCAACCACTTGTCCATCGTTATAGACAATTATCGCTGCAATACCGGGATTTACACTTTCATAAAGGTCGATTAGACCTTCATCAGAAGAAAAACTATCTGGTTTGTCGGTATTTATATTAGACTGCTCTACTTGGCTCTCCAAAGGGGGTAACGGAGTAAATCTCTCAATCGATGGGATAGCACAACTTGTAAGAATGATCAACCCGGAAATCAACAAGCCTGTCAACTTGAATCGATTTATATTTTTCATTTATTTAAGGCTCATTTAGATTTCTTTAGTTTATTAAAGAGTTCTTTTTGCTCATCAGACAAATTCTTGGGAATTTCAACATTAATCGTTACAAACAGATCACCGAAGGAATCCTTTTGTTTCAGTTTAGGCATACCTTTTTTCCCTAATCGGAAAACCTGTCCTGGTTGGGTTCCGGCAGGGATATTCAATAACACATTACCGGTCATTGTTTCAACTTCCGTCTCACCACCCAGCACTGCTGAAAAAAGATCCACTTGCTTTTTTACGTAAAGATCATCACCCTTTCTAGTAAAGCGGTTATCGTCTGCCACCTTGATATTTAGATACAGATTTCCCTGTTGTCCGGTTTCATTCTTTGGGCCTATGCCTTTGAAGATTACTTTTGTTCCGGTTTTGGAACCAGCGGGAATTTTTGCTTCCTTCTCTGTACCACCGATTTGAATTCTCCGGGTTGTACCGTGGTAAGCCTCATACAAAGAAATTGTCAACTCTTGTTGATAATTTGCCGGTTGTCGGGGCTGCACGGTCTGCCGTCTGGTTCCCTGACGTGATGCAGAGGTTCGGGGATCACCACCTCCACTAAAGAAAGTGCGGAAAAAATCTGAGAATCCGCCCATTTCGCCAAAAATATCACCAAGATCGTTTACATTAACCCGTGCTCCGCCGCCATAATTGCCGCCATTATAATTTTCCCAGAATGATCCGGGTTTCCCACCTGATTGTTGATAGGAGGAATAAGAATTACTTATCTGGTCATAGCGCGCTTTTTTCTCTGGGTCACTGAGCACTTCGTTGGCTTCATTGATCTCTTTAAACGTCTCTTCGGCCTGTTTATTACCTGGGTTCTTATCCGGATGATATTTTTTGGCTAATTTTCTATAGGCACGTTTAACATCTTCAACAGAAGCGTTCTTCTCAACACCTAAAATTTCGTAATAATTCTTATAATCCATTATCACATTGTATGATGAATAAAATCTGACCGTCAAGATATAAATAGCTTTTTTATATATTTCTAATTAGAGGGATTTTGTGATTAAAAAAAAGCCGCCGCTTGTGGGGAGGAGATACCAAGCGGGGGCTCGCCAAAGGAGGAGACAATGATGAGTGTTAAATACCTAATATCAAACCTCATTTGCCACCGAACCAATATTACTATTGAATTTATTTCTCGTGGAGTACAGATGTCACATCATCTGAATGATTTTTTTCACATCAGGCAGTTTACTTTAAAAAGTTTCCTATTTCAGCAATTAATTGATCTTCATTGCCATAGGCAAAAATATACATATTTTCACTCGTATTCCCGCTAATGATCTTGGATATTTTTTTGTCTTTATGATGACAGCACATCACTTTTTTCCCCTGAAAAATAGCTGCCGCGATCTCATACCCAACCCCATGAGAAGGCGTGCTCACTTCTGCAATTAGTACGTCGCACTTGCTTACCCAATCCAAATCCCGGTGATACACATCAGCCGCATTCATTATTGATTCATCCGCCAAAATATCTATAGATGCCAGATGCGCGGTTGGGACGTCATGTCCTTCTTTTATGAGAAAATCCACGATTTTTTCGTAGATTTGCTGGTCTTCACGACCACCTGTTATCGAACAAGAGAAATATATATTCATATAGTCACCAATTGGTAATTTTATCATCACCATAGTGTAATGCACCCCTTAAGTTGGACAGATGGGATAATTAATAATATAGGAGTGCAGACATGCGAAAACGCAGGACATTTAAACCGGAATTCAAAGCAAAAGTAGTACTGGAGTGTATTAGTGGCGAGAAGAGCGTCAGTGAGACCTGCCGGGAATTTCAGCTCAGTCCGGTAATGGTAAGCAAATGGCGTACGGAATTTATCGAAAATGCAGCAATCGTCTTTGAGAAGAACAGTAAAGGGGCTGAAAGCCAGGATCAAATTGCTGATCTTGAGCGTCTGGTAGGTCGACTCTCATTGGAGAATGATATGCTAAAAAAAGCCTCCAGCATCTTGCTTGTACCAACCCACAGAAACGGGAAATAATCAGGATGCTCAAAGAAATTTACCCCATGCAGAAAGCCTGCCAATTGTTGGACCACCCGCGCAGCAGCTATTACTATGCTCCCAGGGTCAAGGAAGAAGACCAGCGCCTGAAACAAGCCATTCAAACTGAAGCGGGAGAATGGCCCACCTATGGATACCGCCGGATCACCGAGCAACTCAACAGGCAGGGCTGGCAAGTCAACCACAAGCGTGTGTACCGTTTGATGCGTCAAATGGGCATCCAGAGGGTCAACAAGGCACAAAAAAGGGCGACAACCAACAGCCAACACCCATACCCGCGCTATCCGAATTTGCTGCAAGACCTGGTTATCACCCACCCGGATCAAGTATGGGTTTCGGATATCACCTATATCCGTCTGGGAAGAGGTTTTGTCTATCTGGCAGTGATCATGGACCTGTTTACGCGCTGCATCCGCGGGTGGCATCTGAGTCGCAGTTTGGGTCAACAACTGACACTGGTTGCATTACAGAAAGCGCTTCAGAGCTATACACCACAAATTCATCATTCGGATCAGGGATTGCAATATGCGGCTAGCGAATATGTTGACACGCTCCTGAAAGCGCATGTCAAGATCAGCATGGCCGAGGTGGGCGAACCCACCCAAAACGGGTACGCGGAGCGATTGATACGTACTATCAAAGAAGAGGAGGTGTATCTATCAGAATACGAAGACTTCCGGGATTGCTATCAGAACATAGACCTGTTTTTGAATGATGTGTATATGCATAAACGCATCCATTCATCGTTAGGTTATCTTACCCCGGTCGAATTTGAG
>JAUSPN010000053.1 GCA_030656555.1 Candidatus Desulfaltia sp.
CTTTTTAAAAACGCACTTCCTGCCCCTTGTTCAAAAAAAGATATTTCCTTATATACAGAATATGCAGATACACCGGGCTTGTCCAACAACCGGATAAGATTGTGGTTCGCTGCGCTCACACAATCTATCCTTATTCGTTCGTGTTGATGCTTCTGAATGTGACTTCCGTTTCCATTGCCGGCTTTTTCGGAGGCATCAGTTGACGAGCTATTTTCAAACCATGTCTTTAATAACTTTTGGAGACCGCTTTTTTCATCTGTTTGTGATTGAAAGGACTTTTGTTTAATCCTGTGCGGAAGGACTAAACAGGCAGCTTTTTGAATGTCTGCTTCCGTTACTTTCGTATGACCGTGAGAAGCCGCCATTGTTCTGGCTGTTTTAATGATAAAAAGATCGGTACGATGGCCATCTACACCGAAGTCAAGAGCCATCCGGGCCGAAAGTTTGTACATCTTCTCAGGGCATACTACCTTTGATAATGTTTTAGAGGCATTGAGAATAGAGTCTCTTAACTGCTTTTCTTTTTCTTTCCATGAGTTGACAAAGGCGCTTGGATCATTCTCAAAATCGAGATACCTTTTGATAACAGAAGTTCTGTGATCAATGTCATCCAGGCCCTTAACATAAACGCAGAGGCCGAACCGATCCAGAAGTTGTGGGCGCAGTTCCCCTTCTTCTGGGTTCATAGTTCCCACGAGTATCACCCGTGCCGGATGGCTAAAGGAGATTCCTTCACGTTCGACAATATTAACACCGGATGCCGCAACATCCAGCAATATGTCCACCAGGTGGTCATCAAGCAGGTTCACTTCATCTACGTACAGAATAGCGCGATTAGCCTCAGCCAGAATTCCGGGTTGAAAACGCCTTTCACCCTTCTTGATGGCATATTCTATGTCAAGAGTGCCAATAACCCGATCTTCGGTAGCTCCGAGTGGTAAATCAACAACAGCCATTTTCTGCGTTGTAATCGGCAACTTTTTATCTTTTTCTATTCGCACGCGACAGTCATCGCATAGAGAGCCAACGTCTTTCGGGTCACAGTGAAAACGACAGCCCTCTACCACTTCAATTTCCGGCAAGAGAGATGCCAGGCTACGAATAGCCGTAGATTTAGCCGTGCCCTTTTGGCCGCAAATCAGCACCCCCCTTAAAAGAGGATTAATTACGTTAAGGATTAAAGCCTCCTTCATCTCATCCTGCCCTACGATAGCCGTAAAAGGAAAAGTAATCATACAGACTCCTCTATTTCAAAAGATGACTCAAAACCATAAGATTTCATTCCTTATAAATATATCAAGATGTGTGCCAAGTGTATTATTGAAAGTTTCATGTATATATTTCATATATTAAGGCATATATCCTGAATCGATCCTTATCTTGCAAGGTGCATTATTATCGTTGCATGTAGTTGCAAATTGAAATACTTGCTGCGCCAGGGTGGGGGTAGAAGACTATTCGAACGAATCATACGATTTATGCTCCAGGCCGTATTTCTTCATCTTTCTCCAGAGGGTGGTTTTGTGGATACCAAGCTCTCTGGCAGTCCAGCCGCGATGACCATAGTACTTTTGCAAAGTCTGTTTTATCAGTTCTGCTTCGGTTTCCTGCAAAGTTTTTTCGGACAAAGAGGAAGGGGAGGGTGATTTTTCTCTTTGGTAACTTTCCATACTCTTTGGAAGGTGTTTCAACTCTAATATATCTTCACGACAGAGTACAAAAGCATGCTCAATAATATTTTCCAGTTCCCTGATATTGCCTGGAAAGTCATGGTTCATAAACTTTTCCATTACTTCATTTGACACATTGGAAATCTTTTTTCCGGTAAGCGTATTGAATTTCTTAATAAAGTGGTCAACCAGAAGCGGAATATCATCCATACGCTCCGATAGTAACGGCAGATCTATCCTTATGACACTAATCCGGTAATACATATCATCTCGAAATCTTTCCTTTCTTATCAGCTCAAGAAGATCACGATTTGTGGCCGTGATAATGCGCGCATTTGTCCTGAGTGTTATGTTTGACCCTAACGGCTCATAGGTACTATCCTGGAGAACCCGCAGAAGTTTGACCTGGATTGAAGGCGAAATATCTCCAATTTCGTCAAGAAAGAGTGTACCTCCATTGGCAAGAGAGAATCGTCCGTACTTGTCCTGCTTGGCGTCGGTGAATGCACCTTTTACGTAACCGAAGAGTTCACTTTCAAGCAGAGTGTCTGGAAGGGCTCCACAGTTTACGACTACAAAAGGCTTTTTTTTTCTTGGACTCAGGTCGTGAATTGCTCTGGCAAAGAGTTCCTTGCCGGTACCGCTTGCTCCCTGGATAAGAACCGTTGAGTTGCTCTGGGCAATGTCAGGCAACATTTTGAACAGATCCTGCATCTTGTGATTTTTGCCGATTATATCTTTGAAGGTATACTGCTGAGCAATTTCCTTTTTCAGAGACTCTATGGCTGAAAGATCTCGAAACGTCTCTACTCCGCCGATCACCTTGCCCTGCCAATCTTTCAATACAGCAGTGGAAATACTTACCGGAATTGTCCTGTCCTGCTTGTTCTTGATGTTGATCTTCATGTCAAGGACGCTGCTGTCGGTATTTATCGTCTTCTTAAGAGCGCAACCTCTTTTGCAAATGCTGGCGTGAAATATTTCCCAACACTTTTTAGCAATCGCTTCCTGTCTGCTGATCCCTGTAATTTTTTCGGCAGCACGATTAAATGAGGTAATATTCCAATCCTTGTCTACGGTAAAAACTCCTTCGGTTAGACTTTCTAAAACAGTATACAAGAAGGGTGCTTCCATTTTAAATAAAGGGCTCCTTTTCTCAATCTTACTCGCAAATGACCTTTTACGAGAGCATCGGTGTTTTTATACGTCAATCACCACACGCGGTTTTTCTATACATTCATATAGTATGTCACTCAGAAACCTAACATTCATGCCAAGCTTATAGTGACGGATAACATCCTCAAGCCCACCATAGCAGCTATGGCAGGGAGCAATAACGGTTTCTACATGTGTGGCTGCCAGCTGCCTGGCTTTAATTTTGCTTCCGTGCATCTGTTTCATCTTCCAGTGTGGGCCGCAGTTTATGACGCCGGCTCCGGCACAGCAACAGTAGCTGTGCTCACGGTTCGGGTGCATTTCCACAAATTCCTTACATGTGGCATTTATCAAATAACGGGCCATTTTATACAAAGCACTTCCCTTGTCCACATTGCACGGGTCATGGAGAGTCACGGGTTCTTCAAATTTCTTAGCGATGCTTATCTTTCCATCACGCAGCAGCTCATAATAAAATTCAATGGAATTGACTATCTCTATTGGATACCATTTCCAGCCAAGCCATTTGTTGCCAACATCGTAAATAGAGTCGCACTCACTCATAAGGATTTTTTTGACCTTAAGCCTCATAGCAGTCTCAAAATGGGTCTTCTTTACCCGACCCATTATTTCATTATCACCAGTGTACATAGTCATATCGCTGTTATCAGGGCCGGGCGTGGCAGGCATGGTCCAGTTCACCCCTGCAGTATCCATGATCACAGCCGTTTTATATATAAACTGAGCACGAAACTCTGGCCGAGGACTTATAACTGAGTACATGATGTCTGCGCCTTCTTTCTCAATAGGGATTCGAAGTGTGGCTATTTCGTTTTGAGCTTCGTCTTCTTGCTGCTGCAGGCTATTGATCCATTCATCCTCTTTGATCCACATCTGGTTCATGGTGACTGAATAGGAATTTGCTATATCCTGAATATACTGTGGCGTAACGCCCAACATATAGCAAATCCACCGGACGATAAGGATAATGTCGGCGACATCGATTCCAAATGGACAGTACATGGCACATCTACGACATAGGTCGCATTCTGTTTGGGCTATTTCAGACGCTTTTTTTATAAACTCGGGGCTTACTTTCCCTTTCTTCTTCAGGATCTCCCAGATTGTTTGCTTTACCTTGACAACAGGAGCATAGTATGGATCTTTATCGTGTGAAAGGTAGTAATGGCAGGCCTCAGAGCAAAGTCCGCAGCTAACACATGTATCCACATATGCCTTGAGATAGGCACTGGTCTCGCCTTTCAACACACGGCTTATCACCTGCTGGATCATGTCCGTCGTCAGCCTCGCAGCGCCTTCGTCCAAGCCTATATCTACGAACTTTTTTTCCGGTTTCTTGACAGATTGAGCCATGACAGATCACCATCAAATCTTTGTTATCGGTAAAACCCTGCGATAATATTTTCCATTTTCGATAGCTCTAATCAGAACCTTATTCCCATTCGGGCTGAAAACCGGATTCCATAAAGCTTCGCAATAATGTTTCCATGGCTTACCATTAATGACAATGGTATAATATTCTTTTTTCCCCACCTTAGCTGCAACATTGCGGCTGTCCGGGCTGAAAACCGGTTGCCATGCCATGTCATAGGTATCTTTCCATGACTGGTCGTCGACAACAATGGTCCATCGCCCTTTATCCCTGCCGGCTGCGGCCACACTGTTGCCGTCCGGGCTGAAAACAACATCTGTGATAAGGTCGCTAAACGTTGTTATCCAGGGATGTCCGTCCACAGCTATTGTCCATTTGCCGAACTTGGGTGCAACAATAGCTGCCAGTTTTGAACCGTCAGGACTATAGATTTGGCCCCATAGCTGAAAAAACTTGCGATCCCATGTCTGTTTTCCGTTTTCAGCGAGAGTCCACTTGTCCGCCACCCTTACCGGCGCTGCAACTGCTTTATTGTCAGGACTGAACACAGGCGCCCAAACGCAACTAAATGTATCTTGCCAGAGCGCCCCATCCACCGCCACAGTATAATCATAAAGACTTGTTCTAACTTCGGCTGCCAGCTTCTTGCTGTTTGGGCTAAAAGCCAATCCCCATACATTCACAAAATTTCTGTCCCAGGCTTTGCCGTCAGGCGCTGCCGTATAGCATCCCTCCTGAAACTTAAAAATATCACCTTTTCTAAATGCTACGGTTTGAACCACGGCCGCTGTCCTTTTGCCATCTGGACTTATCGTAAGGTTATTTATGTCGTAAAACATCTTTTCCCAGGATTCGTCGTTGACGACAACACCATACTGACTGTCTTGCCTGATGGTCGCAGCGATATTCTCGCCATTTGGGCTAAATATGGTATTCCACACATAATCGAAGCTATTTTTCCAGGCATTGCCGTCCACAGCAACCGTCCATTTGCCTTTCTGAGAGACAAGAGCTGTGAGCCGGCCAGCAGGTCCGAACCTGGTGTGCCAAATCCTGTCAAAGTGGTTTCCCCAGATTTTTCCATTAACACAGACATTGAATTCGCCTTTCCCAATCTTCACAATAGCTGCTATCTTTTCTCCATCTGGACTGACATTTGGCTCTTCGACCCACTCAAACTTAGCCTTCCAGTTACCGGTATTCGCGACCAGTCTGGTGCCTGTCTCCCAGTTCCAACAGTTTGAATAGAGCATCATGCCTCCCTTTATTTATGATACTCTTTTATCAACAAAATTCGTGCCAAATCTAATTTTGCTGTAATTAGCAATATATTCAACAGTGTAAATACATCATGCAGACGATCAGGATAGTTGGATATAGCAATATAATGGTTGCAAGTAAGTTGCATTATGCAACACAAGGATTGCGCAGAAAGAATTACTTAAACTTAGCTCCCTTTGGGTGAATTTTTTTGAAGTTAATCAGTTTGCAGGAAATATTTTGTTAAGGTGTGAGGGGGAAAGAGAGAAGAATGAGATGCTTTTACAATCAGGGTTTAAGACCGTATTTTTTTAACTTCCTCCACAAAGTTGTCTTGTGGACACCCAGCTCTTTTGCTGTTCTGTCACGATGGCCATAGTTTTTTTCCAATATTTTTTTGATCAAAAGCCTTTCAGTTTCTTCAAGCGTATTATGAGGTAACAAAGCTAAGGCAGAATCTTCCGGCTCCCTGTAATGCAGGCCCCTGGGAAGGTGTCGCAGCCCTATTAGCGGATCTTTGCAAAGCACGAAAGCATGCTCAATAATATTTTCCAGCTCTCTGACATTACCGGGGTAGTCGTAGTTCATAAGCTTTTCCATGACTTCATCGGATACACCGCTAATCTGGTTATCCATGAGAAAGTTAAACTTATTAATGAAGTGCTCAATCAGAAGGGGGATATCGTCACTTCTTTCCCGCAGTAGAGGAAGGTCTATCCTGATCACGTTGATCCGGTAATAAATATCTTCACGAAAGGTTCCTTCCTTTATTAGTTCAACAAGGTCACGATTTGTAGCGGTAATAACGCGAGCATCAGCGGTGACCGTTTTGTTTGAACCCAGGGGCTCATATTGTTTTTGGTGGAGAACCCTAAGGAGTTTTACCTGCACCGAAGGTGATATGTCTCCAATCTCATCAAGAAAAATAGTGCCCCCTTTTACCAGAGCAAATCGACCCGGCTTATCTGTCTTGGCATCAGTGAAAGCACCTTTTACATATCCAAATAATTCACTTTCAAGCAAAGTATCAGGCAGGGCGCCGCAATTTATAATCACAAAAGGTTTCCTCTTTCTTGGACTCAGGTCGTGAATCGCTCTGGCAAAGAGTTCCTTGCCGGTACCGCTTGCTCCCTGGATCAGAACACTCGAATTACTCTGAGCGATGTCGGGAAGCGTTTTAAATATGTCCTGTATTTTGTGATTTTTACTAATTATGTCTTTAAAGGTATACTGCCTGGCAAGTTCCTTCTTTAAGGATTCAACAGCCGAGATATCTCGAAACGTTTCTACGCCGCCTACAACCTTTCCGTGCTCGTTTTTTAAAATAGCCGTAGATATACTTACCGGGACAGATTTATCCTCTCGATTTTTGATAGTAATCCTGCAGTCAAGGAGATTTTTCCCTGTAGTAATCGTCTTTTTCAGAGCACAACCTGTTTTGCAAATACTGGCATGGAAAATATCGGAACACTTTCTTCCCAAGGCCTCTCTGGCGCTTATGCCTGTAATTTTTTCTGCGGCCCTATTAAATGATGTAATATTCCAGTTTCTATCAATAGTAAAAACACCTTCGGTTATGCTATCCAAAATAGTATGTATAAATTTTTGCTCCATATATGACTCTGTTAATTTACTCCAATATCAATATTTGTGAAGCTGATTTTAAAAATCGCACATTATACCCTTTGTAAGTATAATCTATAAATTGCAGACAACATGAGAAATATCAAGCGCTTTCTATACGGATGTTTCCCTTTCCTAAGGTTTTGAAGAAAATGATCCGCTCCCTTAATGTCGGCGCCAAGGTTTGGCGACTGTCTCACTCAATGGGTTTGGATTAACGCAACCAGGATAGCAATGTTTTGATAATACCAACTTTTTTCTTGATAATAGAAAAAAAGTTGTTACACTTAATCTCTCTGAGAAATCTTTATAAAATTAAGCGGTTTAGAGTCAATAAAAATTAAAAACCTAAATAGGTTTACCTGCTATGGATAATACTTTTTCTGTATTAACACTCAATCTGCGTTTTGGCCTGGCAGATGACGGCCCCAACAACTGGAATCACCGGAAAAAATGCTTTCCCTATCTTTTAAAAAACCATAGCGTAGACTTTATCGGTTTTCAGGAAGCAAACGATTTCCAAACAGATTTTCTTAAAGATATCCTGCCTGAATTTAACTTTATTGGAAAGAGAAGCCCTGCTCCGTCCTTTTGGCAAAATAATATTATTTTCTATAAAAAAACATGGGAATGTATTCATAATGAACACTTTTTCCTGAGCCAAACGCCAATGATACCCAGCCGTTCCCGTGAAAGTCGTTGGCCCAGGCAATGCACTATTGGAATGTTTAAAAATAAAAACCGGGTTTTGATATATATAAATACCCATTTTGATTTTGATGCCGCAGTCCAGACCAAAAGCGCCAAGCTGATTATGGAACGGTTATCACACCTGCCGCCTAAACCACCCGTAATTCTCATGGGAGACTTTAATGCGATCCCTTCGTCTCCTTGTTATAAGATATTAACAGGTCAGAATAAAAAATCAAATTCAACAAACAGGCTCTATTTTAAAAACACCTTCAGAAAACCTTTCCCTGGAACACACCACGGGTTTTCAGGAAATAAAAACGGGAATCATATTGACTGGATTCTTTATAGCGGCGGAATTATTCCTCAGGAAAGCAAAATAATATACGATATAATTAATGGGATTCATCCATCAGATCACTACCCGGTTTATGCAAAATTCAAATGGGAAAGGGATGGAGTCTAAAAAAATCTCTTTATTTTATTGGTTCCTGTTTTGAAATACAATTTACCTCGGCATTTAACATTCCACCGGCCTCAACCACAAGATTTTTACATACGACCTTGCCGCTGCAGCTTCCTGTTGAAAGTATAATCAGCTCAGTAGACGCGTTGAGGTCCCCTTCAAATTTTCCGCCGATTGTTATGCTTGCGACCTTAGTATCAGCGCAAACAACCCCTCCTTCGGCAATAATCAAGGTTTCTCCGACAAGGGTTCCTTTCACAGCACCTTTTATTACCAGTTTTCCTTTAACAGAAACCGTACCATCAATTGTCAGCCCCTCATCAATAATAGATATATTATCCGATTTGTTCCACATGACGCCTCTCCTGAACCATAAAAGCAAGTATATTCCCCATAGTTTGTAGTGGCTACTCTTATAAAAGTACGCTCATACAACATGGCCGTGTATCTATTGTAAAACAGGCTCTTTCAAATCGACAATCAATTCGCCTACCTGTTTTTCATTGCAGGTAACTACCACCCGATAGGAGATCCCATTTTTGTTCAGAGAATAGCGTTTCCAGAGATCTCTGGCCGTGTTAATTACATAACCTCTGTCTTCTCCGGTATTATTGCTGGTGTTGCCGACATAGCCTTTAAAATTCACGATCATATCTGCCGGATTTCCGGGACCACCAATTATATCAACAATTTCAAATCTATCGCCATTGATCAGTTTAACATGATCATTATTTGAAAACATATGTTCCTTGTCATTAATTTTTATTTTAAAGGAGTCTATTTGTGGAGTCAAAAGCTGCCTTTTTGTGATTGATACACCTTGAGCTATGTTTTTTTCGCTTTTATTAATTGCCAGATAAACGCTTCCACATGAAAAGAAATCTTTTTTTACTATAATTCGTGTAGGCCCGGTTATGCTGATTTTCTTTCGCATATCGTGAAGAGTTCCATAGCCGACAACATCTGCAGAAAGACCTCTCTCGTAATTAGCTTCCATATGCGATATTAAAACAGTATCTCCGGAATTAATATTCAGCGTCTGCTGGTTTTTAACAACTATCGGCAAAGAATCGTTTACCGAAATAATCAGATAATCAAGCACAGGTTTATCCATGTTCAGGCCCGGCGTTTCAGGAACAATTCCAAATGTTTCCATAAATGCATTAATTGCAAGATTATGATGCCGCACATTCATCAGCAGAGGCAACGATTTGCTGGCCTCAATCCCAAATGCCGGTATCCCGCGTTTATACAAAGCATAATAGGTTGCAGATCCGCGTTGCTCCTTATGCAAAGAGGTTTTTTCGATTGTTTTGTGATTGTTGAAAGAAAAGTAATAAGCGGGATCTTTTATATTTTATTGATCTTTGCAACTATCGATCTTGCCATATCACCAAGATGAATGGTCTGCCCTGTTTCAGAACTTACATAAGACTCGCAATCAGCAATAATTGATTGTCCAAATTTTTTGGGATTTCTTGCAGGCCCCTCCCATTTATCAGAATAGAAACCTGATCCATCATGCAGGTTAAGCATACAATCACTTTCATTAATCAATTTTTTTAAAATTTCAACGATCTTAGTTTCATAGTTATGTTTAAGGTCTTCTGCAAACTTCCGATTCATATCATCATTTATTTTCCGGCGTTTTAAAATAATGGACTGAAAATTAGCTCTTGGCACGACTATCAGATTACCTTTGGCCAGGCTGATATCTGCATAATGGTCAACAGAAAGAAAGCCTCCTGGTTCATCTCCCTGTATGCCGCCTATAAGCAGAAGCGTTTTGCCGGGAATTTCACCGTAAACATTGTACACATGAAGTTCATGATCCGTGCCCTCAAAAAATATTGTATGAATTCTTTTTTGTGCTGCGGCGATACCAGGCAGAAAAAAAACAGCAATAATTAAAAACGCAACAATTATGTTTCTGCAGCCCATGTAAAATCCGGTTTGTTTGTTTTTCTTAAACAATATTTTCATTATAGTATGTCGAGGGTCTAAAAAAGACTACAACAAGGTAAATGATACTTTTTACGACGCTATCATGTTTGGTCTGAAACAGTTTCTTTAATCTCTACAGGTAAACTCTTTTCAAACAGCAGTTCACCTGTTTTGGTAAATACAAATACCGTAGCTGTTTTAAATCGTTTTGGGTCAGATTCATTTCGTGTTTTGAATTCGATAACTCTAAAGCGCGATATTGAAAAATACTGCCCTTTTTTAAACTCGGCTGGTTTACCTGACACCAGAGATACATATGGAAATGTCAGCCAGCTACTTTGATCATCTTCGTTTTGTTTTAGTATTACAAATACATGTCCTGAAACAGGTTGGTTGTTTTTAGTTGTTATTTTAAACTGAACATTCAATGTAGCTGTGTCTCGTTCAAATAAAAAACTAAAATCCTCCATAGCGATTCTTCGAATCTTTTCAGGCCCGGCAAGATCTATTTTTTCTTCGACCTGTTTCTTGTCAGGCAAAGAAGCTGTTTTGTCAATCGCTTTGGAATCTGCGGTTTTAACAAAAGAGTTTGAATCAGGCGATATATCGGTGTCTCTGTTTTTAATCTTGGATTCAGCCACAACAAGACGCACAACCAGCAGATCCTTTTCATCACGCAAAGACACAACCTCCTTGTGTGAAATATCCAAAGCATTGCTCAAATTCTTATTATCTTCTCTTGTGCTTTTGAAAATAATTAATAGCCAGGAAAAAGAAACTATAGCAATAACCAGTACAATTGCTAACGTAATCCCCAGCCTTTGGGATATTCTTTTCGATATTATCTGCCCATAATCTCCTAAAAACAAAACACTCCAGGAACCAGCCTTTTTTGACAATTTTGGTGGTGTGTGTGTTTTTACAATTTTTGCCAGGTTTCTCGAAAGATCTTCCATCTACCTTTTTCCTGTACTAATATAAGTTTTTTTATTCCCTTTGCTTTGAACGTATTCGACGTATAAGTCTGAATAAATGAAACTGTAATTTTATTTCCTGATTTTTCAATAATCAGATTATCTCTTGCAATACGAATAAAATCATATTTACTATTCAATCTATCTTTGTAGTTAAGCCATGCTTTGAGATTCATTCCCTGGAAAAGAAAATCGCTTGAATAACAACTTCCGTATCGCTTAATATCCTTTACAGACCATGCCTGCAACCACTCATCAACAAAGTTTGTAATTTCATGTTTATCTTCAACCAGTTTTTGCAGGTTATGGCCTGCTGAAACAAGCAGATTGCTATTCTTTTGATTTATTGGGGCTCCATGAGATTCTTCGCCGACTATCCTGAAAGAATCTCCCATATTTGCCAGATAAAGTTTTTTGCTTCCTGCATGTAATTCCTTGCCTGATGATCTTACAAACTGATCAAACAAGACAACATAAATCCCATTATGCCTTAAAATCGATCTTCCTTTTATTTCAACAGATAGATCCAGATTAGATGCGGAATAAATCTTTTTAACTTTGTTCCACTCTGTCCACCAGGAAATATCAGGCAAATATTCAGGAGCATAACACTCCAGATATTCATGATAAGTACCGTTCTCAAGCGCATTGTTCCATTGTTTAAGAAAATTAAAGATAGAGTTCTTAATCTTGCCCTTATCATCAAAAGAAGCATACGAAAGCTTGTCCACAATGACAATGGGGGTTTTATGCAAGACAATATATTTTGCCAGCCTATCAATATCCTGGTTTGCCAGCACAACACACCCGTTTGAATCCCTTGCTTTTATAGGCTGGTTGGTTCCATGAAGCCAAATTGAATGGCCTTTGCGACCTTCAATTCGATCAAAAAAATTAGGGTAATCTATTGGGAAGGCCATTGTTCCATATATTAGCGAAAGATCCTTCTTTTTATACTCATTGGTGAAAAAGTAGAGCCCCTCAGGAGTTTTTTTGTCCCCTGATTGGGATTTCCTCCCGACCGCCTCGCCGGTTGAACATTTAAAGCGATACATTTCCTTAAAGGAATCATCACCATAAGAATAGAAAAGTAATTGCTGAACACCCTTTTCAACCACCATCGCATATTTTGCAGAGCTGTCATTATCAAACGAAATAAACACATCCGGTACTTTTGCCGGGCTTGGCTGCTGGCTTGCAACAACCTCCAACCCTGCCTCCTTATGCTGTGATGCTGAAACTCCTAAGCTAATTAACGGCAACATAATCAGCGCAAGCCATATATAAAATATCCGCATCTTGATATAACGAGCCATAACCTTCTCTAAAAAAAACCTATAAGTTGTTTGATGCCACTGTAACCGTATCCCACCTGTCGGCCATAAAATAGCGCCTTGCGTTGCCGCAATTTACAGCTATTTCAAGATATCCTCTGCTGCCGATAATAGCAAGAGGGCTTTGTGGCAATACGTTTTCATACGTTTTTGATAATCCAATAATTTTCTTTTTGCCTATCCTGAATTCCAGTTTTTCTTTTTTGCAGAACTTGCAAAAATTATCAAGGCTCTTTTCATCTATATTCGTAATCAGGTTGCCGAATCCGTCAATAAATACAACGGCCCCCACAAGTTCGCCGCTGTTTGAAATAGAGGCTTGCTCGATAAACAGCTTTTTTAAATCTATTTTATCTGTTGGAACACCTAATGCTTTAATTTCAACCCCGTTAGACAGGTGAGCGGCAACAGGAGCAAAAACATCTCTTCCATGAAAAGTTCGGCTCACAGATTCTAAAAAATAACGCGGGTCCTCAACACGAACAATCGAGCCGATATTAGGTTCATCCATTAAAAAGGTTAAAACTCCATTATCCGGTGCGAGAAAAATATGGCCTGTTACTTCAATGGCGATTATTGCACGCTCACTCCCAACTCCAGGGTCTATAACGACAACATGAACCGTTCCTTCAGGAAAAAATTTGAAAGAATGTTTTATTACATATGCGGCCTGGATTAAATCCTGAGGCTTGATATGGTGAGTAATATCAACGATAATAGCGGCAGGGTTAATGGAAAGGATAACGCCCTTCATGACCCCGACATACTCATCATCAACACCGAAATCGGTAATTAGAGTAATTATTGACATAGCTCGTTGCTGGTTACTATTTGCTCGTTGTTTTCAGCTTGGCCTTTTGAGTCTTGAGCTTTCACCTTTGAGCTTCTCGTTTCTGAACACTAAAACCAAGGTGTCTGTATGCGGATTCAGTAGCCTTTCTTCCTGAAGGGGTCCTTATAATCAGACCGATTTTAAGAAGATACGGCTCAACAACGTCAACGAGCGTATCCGCCTCTTCCTGAAGTGTTGCAGAAATTGCTTCGATGCCGACCGGACCGCCATGATAAAACTCGATTACTGTTTTAATGTATCGGCGATCAAGATGGGTCAGCCCTTTTTTATCAACTCCTTCCAGGGCCAGAGCCTCTTCAACTGTTTTCTTTGTAATCTTTCCATCTGCCCTGACCTGGACATAATCCCTTACACGTTTAAGAAGCCTGTTTGTAATTCTTGGAGTTCCTCTGGATCTCTTTGCAAGCTCAATTGCGCCTTTATCATCAATACTAACTTTAAGTAATTCTGCGGAACGTCTGCCGATTTTCACAAGATCCTCTTCTCCATAAAAATCAAGGCTTCTTAATATGCCGAATCGATCCCGCAAAGGAGCCGATAACAGCCCAACACGAGTAGTTGCGCCAACAAGGGTAAAAGTGTTTAGACGGTATCTATGACTACGGGCATATGCCCCCTTATCAAACATAAAATCAACGGCAAAATCCTCCATTGCAGAATATAGAAACTCTTCCACGGTCTTTGGCATTCTATGAATCTCATCTACAAACAGGACATCCCCTTCTTCAAGGTGGGTCAGAATTCCTATCAGATCTCCGGCTTTTTCAAGCGCCGGCCCTGAAGTCACGGTAATATTGCTCCCCATTTCCTTGGCAATAATATAGGCCAGGGTGGTTTTCCCAAGGCCGGGAGGCCCATGGAAAAGGACATGATCTATAGGTTCCTTACGCTGCATAGCGGCTTCTATCGCTATTTTAAGGGTTTCAACAAGCTCTGTCTGGCCAACATATTCGAAAAGGCTTTGCGGACGCAATGACATGATTTCCGGTTCCTGATCAACAGGCAAACTTGATTTAGAAAGGATGCTGTTTTTATCAGAAGAATGTATCAGTATATTGTCTGCCATAATTTTTACTATCTAAAGTGATCGGTTTCAGGTTCAGAGTTCAAGGTTCAAAGGTTATAGTCTACTGATATTCTTTTTGTTAACAGCCAGTTAGAAATCTTCAACCGTGAACGGTTACGGTATTTATTAGTTTTTTTCGCCGTGATATACTTCTTCAATAAGTTCTTCAGGGCTTGATATGTTTATATTGCGTTTCATGGCTTCAGAAATCATCCGTTTGGCATCACCAGCCCTGTAACCCAGCTGACCAACAAGCACATCAAACACCTGCCTTGAAAAGTCCTCCGCAACAGGCGTCTTTTCCCGCTCCTTTTCTGTTTCGCGGATTAATGCGAACTTATTCATCTTGCCTTCAAGTGTTGCAATTATTTTCTGGGCTGTCCTGTTCCCGATACCTTTTAATTGCTTAAGCCTGGCAACATCTTTTGATTCAATAGCCTTGGCTATCTCACGAACCGTAAGGCTCAGGGCTTTAACCGCTTTCATGGGACCTATATCTTCAACAGAGATAAAATATTGAAAAAATTCTCTCTCTACCTCGAGATTAAAACCGATCAATACAGGCTTTGGTTGCCGTTCGGTTTGCTGGTAATAAATATACAGAGAAACCTCATCACCGATCATCTTTGACTTAAAACTGTCCATCACAAATGCAGGAAGCAAAACCTCATATCCTACCTGACCGGCAAGAAGCAGTATTCGCTCATCCTCTTTTTTCAGCAGTTTCCCTTCAATATAACCTATCATTTATTTGTCTTGTGAAATTTTATCGTTTGAGTTTTTTAAGCCGTCATGGTATCGAAAAAGACCTATAATGGCTAAACCAATTGCATCAGAAGCATGGTACGGCCTAATCGGTGTCGTCAAATTTAAAAAATGTCTGACTGCCCTTTCAAGCTGCATTTTACTGGCATTGCCGTTGCCCGTCAAAATCTGCTTGGCTTCACGCACCTGTACTTCAATAACAGGCAAATCAAGCTGGCTCCCTGCAAGAAGAATTACACCTGTTACCTTACCAAGAGTTATACCAGACTTTGGATATTTTTGAAGAGAAAATATATCCTCTACAACCATAAGATCCGGTTTTTCATCTTTTAAAATAATAAGAAGTTTTGAAAAGATTTTGTTGAGTCGACTTGGCAATGGAATGTTTTTTGAAGTAGTTATGCTGCCATAGGAATAAGCTTCAACCTTAAGCTCCGTCCCTGTAACAATACCGATACCAGTTGATTCCAACCCTGGATCTATGCCGATGGCCTTAATCGCCGTATTTTTTATTTAAACCCCTTTAATTTCTTCTTTGCTATATCTGCTTCATTTGATTTCGGATATTTTAGGATCAATTCCTCTAAAATAAGACGAGCGTTTGCCTTTTCTCCAAGATTTAAAAAGGCAAGCCCCTGTTTCAAAAATGAAGCCGGCGCCTTATTGCCTTTCGGATATTTTTCTATCACCTTCTGGTATTCCAATATTGCTTTTTCGTACCATTTTTCACGATAGTATATTTCACCGATCCAAAATTGTGCATTATCGGCATGCTGTGACTTTGGATATTGCTTTATTATTCTTTGAAACTCCTCACGAGCGGCCTCAAGATCACCATGATCAAATGCCTGTTTAGCTGATGCGTAAATTTCATCTTCCGATCCGCCAGAGCGCTTTGGCGGATCGGTTTTGCCCACAGCCTTGGTTTTTGAATCAGAGCCTGGAGGCTCTAAATTAAGATATTTCTGTATATTTACAATGTAATCATAATTTAAAGCCGATCTTTCTTCAACTTTACCTAAAACATCTTTCCTCTTTGCTCCCACATCTTCAAGAACCGCTATTTTCCGTTTTAACAGGTATTCGGCCTCTTCAAGTTTTCCATTTAATATCCGTATTTCCTCTCTGAGTCCGTCTAACATGACATGAATATCTGCAGACCTGGTTCTATAGTAATGCTCCTTTTCTTCCTGCTTTTTTATGGATTCCTGCGTCAGGGATTTAAGCTGAGCCTCATCCTTCTCCAGCTCAATATTGCGCTGTTCAAGAACAGCTATACGATCATAGAGCGCTATAACATCCTGCTGCATGGCGCATCCGCATAAAACAGCGATACAGGCAGTAAATAAAATAATAATTTTCATAGCAAGCATTTTAAAATCCTAATTGAGCCAAAGCTCAATTAGGATTTTAATCTATTTTATTTCAAAATGGGCTCGCCTGTTTTTTGCCCAGGCAAATTCATTATGACCGGAATTTACAGGACGTTCCTCACCATAGCTTACAGTTGTCAATCGAGAACCGGCAATGCCGATATTGATAAGGTAGTCCCTTGCGCTTTCGGCCCGCCTGTCTCCAAGGGCAAGGTTGTACTCATTGGTGCCACGTTCATCACAATGCCCCTCAATAATCACGGAGACATCGGGATTATTCACCAGCCATTCAGCTTTTTTCTGTAAAATCTGCTGGGCCGCAGGAAGAATATTATACTTGTCAAAGTCAAAATAAATATCTTCATCAATAAACATATTCCTGGCGGCCATCTTCTCAAGCGTCGCCTGCTCCTCAATAGCCCGCTGCCTTGCCAGCTCTTCCTGCTCTGCTTTTTTAACTGCTTCGGCGGCAGCCTTTCTTGCCGCTTCATCCTCGGCTGATAAAACCCCGGCAGAATCGGACTTAACAGCCTTTTTAGCGCATGAAGCAACACACAGTAATCCTGGGATTACCAGCAATAAAACCAAACTTATCCATAATTTTTTTCGCATTTTTTCCTCCTTATATTATAAATATGCCACATTTTAATTGCTTACTGTGCCTGGCGACCATCTCGGATTTGTCTGCTCACCAGGCAGGGTAAGCAAACATCTCTGATCTGTCCCATAAGCACTCATAACATAAATTTTATAAGAACCTCCTCTGTTAGAGCTAAAAACAATGAGGCTTCCATCCGGAGACCATGAAGGAGACTCATTGTTTCCCTCATTAAAGGTCAATTGAAGCGAATCATTGCCATCAGCACCAATTAAATAAATATTAAACACCCCGTCTTCCGCGCTGCAATAGGCTATCTTGTCTCCATTTGGAGACCAACTTGGTGATGTATTATATCGACCATGGAAAGTCAATCTTTCTACCTTTTCAGAATCAATGTCCTTAATATAAATCTGTGGCGTTCCAGACCTGTTTGATACAAAGGCCATTTTTTTACCATCCGGAGACCATGAAGGGGATACATCGATTCCCAGGTTGCTGGTCAATTTCTTAATAATTTTACCGGTTCCGGTCAACATATAAATTTCCGGGTCACCTGAAAATGAAAGTGTCGCAGCCAATGCAAATTTACCCGGAACCCAGGCCGGTGTAATATTAATGCCTTTTTTTTCAACCACAAAGCCGCGTTTTTCCTTTAAATGCTCTATATAAAGATCAGGCTTGCCCTTTTTGTAAGAAGTGTAAGCAATCCATTTCCCGTCACACGACCATGCCGGAGAAAGGGTAATGTTTTTATTATGAGTTTTTTGGATCGGATTGTAACCGTCAAATTCGCATATATATATCTCTTTATTCCCTGATCCTGTTGAGACAAAAGCTATTTTACTGTCAAAAATACCCTTTTTGCCGGTTAAGCAATAAATAACATCGCTGCAAAAACGATGTATCATTTCCCGTTGATTATTTACCAACCCCTTGTATCTTTTACCAATAAGCAATTTTGATTTAAAAGTATCATATAATCTGAGCTCTATGACAACTATATCATCCTTAACCTGAAGATATCCGGTTATCAAAAGTTCGGCGCCGATACTTGTCCAGTTTTGAAAATTAATGTTTAAAGGAATTATATCCGATTTTTCAGGATCAACAAGAAATGCATCCCTGTCAATCATTTTGAAATAACCTGTAAATTCCAAAGTTTCAGAGAGCAGATTAGAAGCCTCGACAGACAAGCGTTTTTCAGACAGGCTTTTATCCATAGTCTTAAATAATGGAATCGCAACCGGTATCTTTTTCAGGAAAGGATTATTTATATCAATATAATCATACTCAGCACGGCAAAAAGCTGGATTAGTCAAAAAGCATACCATTGCAAGCAAGAAAATCATATAAGCAGGGCATGACCGCAACATGTTAACAAACCCTGATAACATACAGGTCTTACAGCATTTTAAATAGAATGTTAAATTAAGCATAGGCATTGGACAACCATTAATATCAACTATCATATGTCTATAAACAAGCTGTTAACGTAAACCCGATGGAGTAAAAACCAGACCAAGATTATAATGCGGATGCAAATATGCTTTTGGAAGCATGGGAAGCGGATTCGATTTCATAACAGCCTTATAGGCAGACTCATCAAAATATGTATTGCCTGACTTTTTTTCAAACCAGACATCTTTAATTTCACCGTTTCCCATAATCCTAATAACCACCACAACCGCCAAATCAGTATGCTGTCCGGCTAACTGTTTTGAAAAAGCCCAGTTTTTTTCAATATAATATGAAATTTGTGCTCTATATATATCCATTAGTTCGAGCTCTCTTTTCCCGACAGCGCCGTAGCCACCCTGTACCCCGTTAGAAGGTGACGTAACTCCGGTTCCTGTTTGAGATTCTTGAGTGCCTGTCGCTACTTTGTTTTTTAAGCGGTCAATTGCTTCGGCAATAGAATTAGGCCTTGACGTTTCAATCTTCTTTTCGATCCGCTCAATAGCGTTTTTTACAACCATGGAAGATTTAAAGGTCTCTTTCTTGAGCGATTTTTTCAGCCTCCTTCTATTAGGGGCTACAGAAACAGCTTCTGAGGTGTCTTGATCCGCTTTTGCGGCTATTTTAGATGAAATCTTGGGAACCTGCTCCTTTTCGGGCTGTGCAATTTTCTTTTCCAACTCAAAACCGGTTGGTCTGTCGTTGCCCGGCGCCTTTTCCAGGCCAGGCAATGTAACCATGCTGACATTTATAACAGAAGGTAAAAAATGTTTATATGGCTTTGGGCCGGGTACAAAAATCAAAGCCGCAAAAAAGATCGTATGTAATATTGCGGAAACAGCAAACGTAAAAAACAGGGCGCGCGGCTCTTCTTCCATCATATAAAGCAAATAAGCAGGACGGTTTAAATTTTCTTTCATTTGCCATTAGCTTTTTTTTTGTTCCCATCAACAATCGGCTCTGTAACCATACCTACCTTATCAATCCCCGCCTCTTTTATCTCCGACATAACACGAACTACTACCCCATAAGTAATCCCTTTGTCAGCCCTAAGATATATTTCACGGTCGGTACGGCCCTCAAAAATTTTTATAAGTTTTTCTTTAAGAAAATCAAGCGTTACGTGGTAATCATTAATATATACCTGGTTGTTGCTGTCAATAGTAATAACAATGTGATCTTCTTTAGGAGAAAGGGGTTCTGAAGTTGTTTTCGGCAAAGAAACATCTACTCCCTGCATCATCATCGGTGCGGTTACCATAAAAATGATCAATAGCACGAGCATAACATCAACAAACGGTGTCACATTTATATCGGACATGAGCTTGTTGTGGTCGCCGGATGTCATTTGCCACTCTCCTTTTCACTTAATATGTCCCGCTCAATAATATTAAGAAAATCTGCGGAAAAACTTTGCAGTTCGGTTTCAATAATTCTTATTTTCTGCATAAAGTAATTAAAAGCAATAACAGCAGGAATTGCCACAGCCAAACCTGCCGCTGTTGCAATAAGAGCCTCGGAAATTCCAGGAGCTACAACAGCCAGGCTGGCTGAACCTTTAAGCCCGATACCATGAAAAGCATTCATGATGCCCCACACTGTGCCGAACAAACCAATAAAGGGGGTTGTATTCCCTGTTGTGGCAAGGAAAGGAACAAGATGGGTCATTCGGGTTGTTTCTGTATTAATTGCCCGTCGCAAAGCTCTCTTGAGATTATCTATGCCTGCGAACCTGGCGTTTAATGATGGGGTTTCAGCATTAGATGTTTGTTGAGATTGAGGTGTTACTGAAACACCTGACTGGCTTAGTTTTTTAAGCTCAGAATATCCTACACGAAAGATGCTTGCAACAGGACTTTCTCGAAGATGTTTGGCCTTCTCAAAAGCATCGGAAAGATCCCTGCTTTTCCAGAAAAAATCTGTGAAATATGCCGACTCTTTAAACAACTTCCTGATATATCGATATTTAACTATTATAATAGTCCATGATGTAATGGAAAAAAAAAGCAGGACAAGCAACACAAACTGCACCATAAGACAGGCATTAAATATCATGTGGATCAAATCAGTCTGAATCATAAAAATAGCTCCGTTTAATATAAATTATAGTAATTTTAATTTTATAAAAGTAATATAAATCAGGCTGCAGTGTCAAGGAATTTGAATGGTTTGTTGTTTATGGTGGCTCGAAAATTATATTGACAGATCAGACGGAACTGCTTAGAAAAACAACGGGTTCAAATCAAAATTATTTCGCAATGGAAAGAAAATATGAGCTGGTTTATAAAGACTTTTCAAACTTCCATAGGCAAAAAATTGATAATGGCTGTAACAGGGCTGAGCTTTATCTGCTTTCTTATGGCACATCTCGCCGGCAACCTTATTCTTTACGGCGGCGAAAACGCCTTCAACTCTTATGCCGAACGTCTTCATGCATTTGGGCCAATTATAACCATAGTAGAACTTGGACTTTTGTTTTTGATAATTATGCATGTTTTAATCGGATCTGTTCTGTTTTATCAAAACACTCTCGCCAGACCTATCAGATACAAGGTTTATAAAAGCGCGGGCGGGCGCAGTTTGGGCTCGGCAACCATGCCGTACAGTGGCTTTATTATTCTCGCATTTGTCGTTTTTCACCTTATCAATTTTCATTTTGCGGATAAAACAGGCACCACTATTTTTCAAATAGTTGCCAAAGCCTTTGAAAACCCTTTATATGTCGTCATATACATTGCCGCAATGATTGTTTTAGCGATCCATATAAGCCACGCTTTTTGGAGTTTATTCCAAACCACAGGTATTAATCATCCTAAATACACGCCCATTATAAAAATAACCGGCATTGTAATCAGTCTGGTTTTCGGTGTGGGATTTGGTTTTCTACCGGTCTATGTTTTGCTTATTTAACTACATTATATGAAAATCTTGCCGGTTAAAATTATCAAAAAAGGGTACTGATTGTCTTTTTAAGTGTGTAAAAAGAATGATGCTTTAATCTTGGTGCCTGCATAGTTACAAAGGATTAAAAAATATGCAACTTGATGCAAAAATTCCAGGAGGCCCGCTGACAGAGAAATGGGATAAATACCATTTCGATATGAAGCTTGTCAGCCCTGCAAATAAAAAAAAGCTTGATATTATTGTGATTGGAACCGGCCTTGCCGGAGCTTCCGCCTCTGCCACGCTTGCCGAACTCGGCTATAACATAAAAAGTTTTTGCTTGCAGGATAGCCCTCGCCGCGCCCACAGCATAGCTGCCCAGGGTGGAATTAACGCTGCCAAAAATTATTCAAATGACGGCGACAGTATATGGCGCCTGTTTTATGACACTATAAAAGGAGGCGACTTCCGGTCAAGAGAAGCCAATGTTTACCGCCTAGCCCAGATAAGCAATAATATTATTGATCATTGTGTTGCTCAAGGAGTGCCTTTTGCACGCGACTATGGAGGCCTGCTTGCAAATCGCTCTTTTGGCGGCGCGCAGGTATCCAGAACCTTCTACTCACGCGGCCAGACAGGTCAGCAGCTTCTGCTCGGAGCGTATGGCGGATTAATGCGCCAGGTTGCAGACGGCAAAATAAAAATGTTTCCCCGCCGGGAAATATTGGATTTTGTATTGGTAAACAATAAGGCAAGAGGAATTGTTGTAAGAAACCTGATCACCGGTAAAATCGAAACTCATGCTGCGGATGCCATTGTTTTGGGTGCAGGCGGCTACATCAATACTTTTTTTCTTTCAACAAACGCCATGACATCTAATGTTACCGCTGCTTTCAGAGCTTATGAAAAAGGCGCCTGTTTTGCAAACCCGTGCTTTACGCAAATTCATCCCACATGCATACCTGTGCACGGAACCCATCAATCCAAGCTTACACTTATGAGTGAAAGCCTGAGAAACGACGGCCGCGTATGGGTCCCAAAAACCCCTGGAGACAAAAGGTCTCTGAATCAAATCCCGGAATCAGAAAGGGATTATTATCTTGAAAACAGGTATCCTGCTTTCGGCAACCTTGTTCCACGAGATGTGGCCTCACGGAACGCTAAAATGCAATGTGACATGGGCAAGGGGGTTGGTAAAACAGGGCTTGCCGTATGCCTTGACTTTGATGATGCAATTAAAAGGGATGGCAAGGATGTTATTAGAAAAAAATACGGCAATCTTTTTCAGATGTACGAAAAAATTACAGGCGATAATCCTTATGAAAGTCCCATGATGATCTATCCCGCTGCTCACTACGCTATGGGCGGATTATGGGTTGATTACAATCTGATGTCTACTATTCCCGGTCTTTTTGTAATCGGCGAAGCCAACTTTTCGGATCATGGAGCAAACCGACTTGGAGCAAGCGCTCTGATGCAGGGGCTTGGTGATGGATATTTTATATTGCCGTACACAATAGGCGGATATCTTGCAGGAACCAGCATGCAGAAAGTAACAGCCGACGACCCTGAATTTAAAGATGCTGCAAAAAAATCCGAATCACGCATAAACAGTCTCCTGTCAATAAATGGAAAGCGCACTGTTGATGATTTTCATAAAGAACTGGGCTCAATTTTATGGGAACACTGCGGCATGTCAAGAAATAACGAGAAACTGTTAAGGGCGCAAAACCTCATTCGCGAACTAAGAGAAGAATTCTGGAAAAATGTTATTGTCCCTGGATCAGGCAAAGAATTCAATCAGAGCTTGGAACGAGCCGGCCGCGTCGCCGATTTTCTTGAATTCGGAGAGCTGATTGTAATTGATGCGCTGGCGCGTAAAGAATCATGCGGGAGCCACTTTAACGAAGCATACCAAACAGAAGAAAACGAGGCAAAACGTAATGATAAAGACTTCTGCCATGTTGCCGCATGGGAATTCGCAGGAGAGAATAAAGAGCCTGTATTCCACAAGGAACCTCTTGCCTTTGAGAATGTAGAGTTAAGTCAAAGGAGTTATAAGTGATATCAACAACAGATAAAAAAAACATAAATTTAACGTTAAAAATCTGGCGGCAAAAAGGACCGGATAATAAGGGCAACCTTGAAACATATCATGCAAACGATATATCAACCGACATGTCGTTTCTTGAGATGATCGATGTAATAAACGAACGGCTTACGCTTGAAGGGAAAGACCCTGTTGCATTTGACCATGACTGCAGGGAAGGAATATGCGGGATGTGCGGAGCTATGATAAACGGCCGTGCTCATGGGCCGGAAAAAGGCACAACACTTTGCCAGCTCCACATGAGACATTTTGCAGATGGCGATACCATTGTAATTGAGCCATGGCGATCAAGGGCATTTAAGATAATCAAAGACCTGGCCGTGGATCGCAGCCCTCTGGATAAAATCATTCAGGCAGGCGGTTATATTTCCGTAAACGCCGGCCAGGCGCCGGACGCAAACGCCATTCCTATCCCCCAGGAAACAGCCGAAACAGCCATGGATGCAGCCGAATGCATAGGATGCGGCGCATGCGTTGCTTCATGTCCGAATGCATCCGCAATGCTTTTTGTTGGTGCCAGGATTTCTCATCTTGCATTGCTGCCACAGGGAAAGCCTGAAGCAGCAAAACGTGTTCAGGTTATGATTAATGAAATGGACGAGCTACTTTTTGGAAACTGCTCAAACCACAGAGAATGTGAAGCAGAATGCCCAAAGGAAATTTCAATAACAAATATTGCCCGCTTAAACCGCGAATTTATAAAGTCAGGCTTTTTTTAAACCGCATTAATATTTAAGTCGCTGTAATCCCGTTTCCGCCAGGATCTTGGCGGAAATTTCTTCAACCGAAAAACGCGTACTGTTAACAAATGGAATCTTTTCTCTTCTATACAGGTTTTCTGTTTCTTTGAGTTCCATTTGACATTGCTTAAGCGAAGCATAACGGCTGTTTGATCGTCGTTCGGAGCGGATCTGATGCAATAGTTTCGCGTCTATAGTCAAACCAAACAGCTTTTCCTTGTGTGCATGCAATACATCAGGCAATTTCAGTTCATCGACCATGTCGTCTTCAGTAAACGGGTAATTAGCTGCCTTAATACCGTATTGCAGAGCCAGATATAAACTGGTTGGCGTTTTACCCGAACGGGAAACGCCGATTAGAATAATATCAGCTTCACCATAGTTTTTAAGATTGGCGCCATCATCGTTGGCCATGGCAAAGTTAACGGCTTCGATTCGAATGTTATAGGTTCGTTCGTGAATACTATGAGTACGATGTTTTTCCGGCTTAGCCTTGATACCAAGCTCTTTTTCAAGCGTAGCGACAAACTGGTCTAAAAAGCTGTAACTTATTCCTGCGCTTGAAGAAATAATTTCTTTTATTTGAGCATTTACTATTGTGTGAAACACTAAAGGACGCATACCGCTGTCTTGAAAACTTTTTTCAATTTGTTTGTTAATTAGCTGTGCTCTTTTAATGGTTTCGACAAATGGAATAGTAACATGATTAAACTCTTCCGGGAATAATGAAAGCAGGGCGTGGCCAAACACCTCGGCGGTTATTGCGGTACTATCAGAGACATAAAATGCGCTTCTCATAATATCCTTTTAATATTGGTTTTATAAAAAGGGTTCTTCTCCAATTTGGTTGGAGATAACCCGCTTGTTTTGCCTTAATCAACTACAACTAATCGGGAGATAATACTAACATTTTATTAAGCTGTCAGGTTATTCTAACATAAAATAATAGCATAAATCGGTCGATTAATAAATACCCGCGCGCTTTTTAATCAAAGAATACTGATAACCCATCGAAAGGATAAGAAATTAAGGTTGACTTATATATTCATTTGGCACAAAATGTCTTGGATTTATTTTGGTATGTTTTTTGAACCTCAAACAGGAGGATCATGTGACCAATAATTGCATTACAAACAAATAAAGCCCCATTTCTTCATTACATATGAAGGATGGGGCTTTCATTAATTCCGGAATCCACTCCAGAAACTATTTATCTGCTTCGATTCACAAGGGTTTAGATTTCCAAGTCGTCAAGAGGGCTGGCCACCCCATGGCCGCCCTGCTGAAGGACATGAGTATATATCATAGTTGTGGAAACATCTGAGTGTCCCAAGAGGGCCTGTATGGTACGGATATCGGTGCCGCGCTGAAGAAGATGCGTAGCAAAACTGTGCCTGAACGTGTGCGCACTGATGCGCTTAGTCAGGCCGCTCTTCCGAACGGCAACTTTAATGGCCTTGTTAATGACACTTGGATCTATATGATGCCTACGGATCACACCACTGCGTGGATCAGTTGAGAGATCACGACCAGGGAAAATGTACTGCCAACCCCATTCACACGCTGCCTTTGGATATTTACGGGCCAGCGCATGGGGCATATATACTTCACCATAGCCCCTTTCAAGATCAGATTCATGGATTGCTTTCACCTTAGCCAAATGGTTTTGCAGAAAAGGTATTATAGAGGATGGAAATGTCGTTATGCGATCCTTGCCACCTTTCCCTGAGCGGACAGTAACCGTTTTCATATTATAATCAATATCTTGAACCCGTAAACGGATCGCCTCAGATATCCGTAATCCGCTTCCATACATAAGCTTTGCCGTGACCTGGGGCGTTCCTTCCATCATTTTAATAACTATTGAGGTTTCTTCCCGGGTCATCACCACGGGAACGTGTATTTTCTTATTAGCGCGTACGGCGTTTATTTCCTCATCCAAAGTATTTTTTAAAACCTTCTTGTATAGGAACACTAAAGCATTCATAGCCTGGTTCTGGGTTGACGGGGCCACATTTTTATTTACCGCAAGATGGGTTAGAAAGGCTTCGATCTTCTTTTCACCATCCTTTAAATCATCGCGTGAATTCATGCCGTGAAAACGCACGTATTTTTTTATCCATTCGCAATATGTCCTCTCTGTATGTATTGAATAGTGATGCAACCGCATCACATCCCTTACTTCATCCAGTATCTTGCGACTTTTTGTCGGCGGTAAAATCATTGTTTTCCTTTATTCGTGAAACTCCGACTCCGATAACCTAAAGGTCACAGGTAAACGGTATAAGTTCGTTTCGATTATCTTTTTTATTGATAATCTCCTTTTTTTGCTTTATAAATCAAAGTTGATATTGGCACAAGGCACAAGGCAAATTTGCCCGAAAACTACCTTAATATCAACTTATCAGGGCAAATATACCTGATAATCAATGGTTATGTGAAACGAAGCCAAAAAAACAAGGAGGAGTCCCATGAAAAAAACAATCGTGTATTTATCAGTTTTGTTGATTCTTATGCTCCCGGTTCTTTGTTTAGGAGAGGATCTTGGGAATCTTAGTTCAAATCCTTATGCCCCTAAGTCCTCAAGCAATCCATACGGTGCGGGAAGCCCTTATAATTCAAACAGCATCAATAATCAGTACGGAACTTATGGAAGCCCTTACAGCAACAAATCTGCTACAAATCCATACGCAACGGATGCACCAAAGTTATATGATAGTCAAGGGAACTATAGAGGAAAATTGAGCAACAATCCTTATGACCCTGAATCAGTATCAAATCCTTACGGTAAATATGGGAGCCCATATTCACCAGACAGCATTAACAATCCATACGGTGCGGGAAGCCCTTATAAATCTGATAGCCCCAATAATCCTTATGGCACCGGTTTGAAAATAAAAGGTTCTAAATAAGACGTCAGTCATTTTAACATACGGACAGGGGCACATAACAACAGGGTCAACCAGACGGCGAGAACTGCGGCGGTCTTACGGGCAAGCTCATCGGCGCCGCTGGTTACCCTGGGCGTTATGTTTTGGAGGAGGAAAAAATGAAAATTGTACAATCCTTACTTTTTGTTTTCGTGATGCTATTTTTTGTTACTTCAAATGCCAATGCATGGGACGGCTATGATTATGAGAAAGGGGCATATGTTGAAATTGAGGAAGGAAACCTCGTTCGAGAAGGAGAAACAATAGAAATATATGACTACGATGACGGAGAATATAAAGATGTTGATGTAGAAAGCATAGAGAATTATGGCTCTACCGTTGAAGTTGAAGTCTATGACTCTGAAACAGGTGAGACCAGAATTCTTGAAATGGAAGATTGAATTTTCATAACCAATTGTTGTGCGTAAGGAGGAAGTATGTCACCTGAGAACATAAAGCATTTGGAATTTATTCAAAATGTGATTACCAGAATGAATACAAACTCTTTCCAAATCAAGGGGTGGAGTATTATTATTGCATCTGCATTATTAGCTATTTACGCTTCCACAAAAAACAACTATTTCTTTCTTGCGGCTGTATTTCCGACTATCATATATTGGTTTTTGGATGCGTATTACCTAAATCAAGAGAGAAAGTTTAGAGGTCTATATAATGATGTTGCTGGCGTAACAGATGAGCCAAAAGAAATTAAGCTTTTTGCAATGAGGCCTGATTTATATGTAGGTGGAAAATATTCATACTGGAGTGCATTTTTTTCCATTACGATTTTAAAAATGTATCTATCAATGATAGTTATTTTAATAGGTATTTTTTCATATTTTGAGTTTTGCATTAACAAAGGAGGATGAGTTATGGCGAGAAGAGCATTTTTTAGCTTCAAGTATAAAGACGTTTCAAGGGCTATGGTTGTAAGAAATAGCTGGGTAACACAAGGCAAAGAAGCCGCAGGGTTTATTGACGCCGCAGACTTTGAGGAAATAAAACGAAAAGGTGATCCAGCCATCAAAGCTTGGATAGATAGCCAGTTAAAAGGAACATCTGTAACAGTTGTTTTGGTAGGCGAAAAAACCTGTAGTAGTCGATGGGTAAAATATGAAATTGAAAAAAGCATAGAAATCGGCAATGGGCTTTTAGGGATTGATGTTAGCAAAATCAAAGACCTTCAAGGAAATACATCCGACCGATGTGGAAAAATACCAAATGGCTACAATTTTTATCTCTGGAACAACGATGAAGGATTTAAGAATATGGGAGACTGGATCGAAAAAGCAGCGAAGGATGCCGGCAGATGATACACATAACAAATCACTACACTGGATTTTCACTCCGCTGCGCTCCGTAAAAACCAGTGAGTTCAGCCGTTAGCATAACAACCTAAAAAAAAGGAGATTAACTAATGGCCAAAACAGCGCAAGAAGCATACAACGAGATTCTGGCTCACATTCAAAAACAAGGTGGATCGTTTTCATCGTGGTACTGTGGAATAACTGAAGATATCGCAAGCAGATTGCACAACGACCACAAAGTACCTGAAAAAGATCATTGGTTTATACAAAGGCAATGCACAAACAGCACCGCCGCCAGAAATGTTGAAAAAGCCCTTCTGGACAAAGGTTGCGATGGTGGGACTGGAGGCGGTGACGATAATGCAATTTATGCTTATGCATACCTTAAGACTTCGGTGACGGAGCCTTAGAATCTGCACCAACTATAATCGGCAGTGTTATGGTTAAGGTACGATTACTAATAGTTATTTTTAACTCATTGTTCATTATGGTTAAGCGTGCGTCTTTTCCTAAAAAATCATTAATTTGTTTTATTAAAGTCATGTTTACCTCATAAAATAATAGAGAATTAAATGAACTCACTAAACAAAGTCCAAAAGAAAATTCTTATTGCTGGCATTATTATTGTCCTCGTTTGTTGTTTACGTAAAGGGGGACGGGGTTGAATTTAGGCGTTTCTTTTTTCATTTGTTTGAACAACTTTGGTGCCAAAACTTGACGGGCTGTTGCTCAAATCCAAATTTAGTGAAAATTAGTTCAAATAATGACATCAGGTAAACAGGGTGACATAGTTAATCTGCTAAAGGACAGTCATGAAAAGGGAGAATAGTGGATTCTCGAAAGAGAAAAAAAATGAGCTGCCGGCTGGGATCAGCAGGAGGGAGTTTTTAAAGTATTCCGGTGCTGCCGGAGGTTCTTTAATAATGAGTTTACATGGAGGTGTGGCATTGGCTAACTCCAAAAGCCGGGTTGCGTTTTTAAAAACAGATTGCCAGGGCGGTTGAGATCGGCCTGGGGGCTGCCTCTCCCTTGGAAATCGAAGTGGTTTCCGTCGATAACCAAAGCCTTGAATATCGGAACCGGGTAGTGGAGATATTAAATAAAGGCTGATCTTGCCGTATACTGCTTCAATATGGGTTTAATTGTCTAATTCAGGGAAGTAAAGAGAGGCTTTTTCCCTGAATTTATATTTCTGAATCTTACCGCTGGCCGTCATCGGAAAAGCGTCTACGATGGCAACATACTTGGGAATCTTGAATCGGCTGATCTTGCCGCGGCAGAAATCACGGATATCTTCCGGAGCCACCTCCTGGCCGTCTTTCAATATGACGAACGCGCTTACCTCTTCGCCGTATTTGCGGCTGGGAATACCAACAACCTGAACGTCCTTGATCTCCTTCATATTATAGAGAAACTCCTCGATTTCCCTGGGATAGATATTTTCGCCGCCGCGAATGATCATGTCCTTGATGCGACCGGTGATCGCAATGTAGCCGTCCTCGTCCATAACTCCCAGATCTCCCGAATGCAGCCATCCGTCAGCATCGATCGCTTCTGCTGTAGCTTCGGGCATGTTATAGTAGCCCTTCATCACGTTATAACCGCGGCAGCAGATTTCGCCGGTTTCGCCGATACCGGCATCATTACCGGTTTCATAGGAGACCATCTTGACTTCGATCCCCTGCATGGGGCGTCCGACGGTTTCCACCCGTTTTTTGATATCGTCATGGGCACGGGTCTGGGTAATGCCCGGAGAAGCCTCCGTCAGGCCGTAAACGATGGTAACCTCATTCATGTACATTTTCTCAATCACCTGTTCCATAACTTTGATGGGACAGGTCGAGCCTGCCATGATGCCGGTTCGCAGAGACCTGAAATCAAATTTATTGAAAAGCTTGTGATCCAGGATAGCGATGAACATGGTTGGAACGCCGTAAATGGCGGTGCATTTTTCCTGTTCGACGGATGTCATCGCATTAACCGGATTAAAAGTTTCCAAAACCACCATGGTGCTGGCGTGGGTAACGCATGCTATGACAGCCAAAACGCATCCGAAACAGTGAAAAAGGGGTACTGTCAGGCAGAGGCGGTCCTTGTAAGTAAAGTTCTGGTTTTCGCCGATCCAGAATCCGTTTGTAACAACATTTTCGTGGGACAGCATGACGCCCTTGGGAAATCCAGTGGTGCCTGATGTATACTGCATATTAACGACATCAGAGGGGTTCAGATCGGCCTGCCGAGCCTGGTAGGCTTCCTCGCTGGTCATTGCGGCCATTGCCTTGACTTCGGGTATGGAGTACATACCGCGGTGCTTTTCATGCCCCAGAAAAAAGACCCGCTTGAGATGCGAATATCTGGAACTATTCAGATAGCCCCGCTGATTGGTTTTCAATTCCGGCACCAGTTCGTTGATAATGTTGACGTAGTCGCTGTCCTGATATCCGTCTATCACAAAAATATTTTCGGTTTCAGACTGTTTCAGTATATAATCGAGTTCAGCGCTTTTGTAATTGGTATTGATGGTCAGCAAAATAGCGCCGATCTTAGCAGTGGCGAACTGCATGGTTATCCAGTAGGGAATGTTGGTGGACCAGATGGCGACTTTTTCGCCTTTCTGAATACCCAGCGCCATCAGCCCTCTGGCTACGCGATCCACAGTTTGTCCAAATTCCCTGTAGGTCATTCTGAAATCGCGGTCTACATAAATAATGGCTTCATTGTCGGGATGATTTTCAACTGCCCGGCTTAGAATCTGCCCCATGGTAAGGTTTTGTTTAAAGTTTGCTTCCATTAATTCCTCCAGACTCCTTTATTGCATATTACCTTTGGGTTGATTCTATTCTGGAATATACAAAACAGCATAGATCGTGGCCTTGTCATTTGAGGCGCAACTGACGTAGTGGGGCACGACCGAATTGTAATAGATGCTGTCGCCGGCCTTCAGACGATGAACTTCCTTGCCGTAAATAACCTCGATTTCACCGGAAGTCACCACGATGAACTCCTCGCCTTCGTGCGCGGAGAGCTTCTTGTCTTTTGCTGATTCAGGAAAAACTTCACCAAAAAACGGTTCCATGTGGCGGTCGGTTTTCCCCCTGCCCAGCGAAAACAAGTTGAGTGTGGCGGACTTTTCCTCGTTGGGAAGCATCGGCAAGCCTTCTTTCAGTTCATCACAGCGGATGACCAGCGGGTCCTTGCTGACTTGATCATCGAGAAGTGTTCCCAGACGGATGCCCAGCGCGCGGGAGATTTTCAATAAAGGCCCGAGAGATGGTTCTATATCTTTTTGCTTCTGGAGCAGATCCAGAAAATCCCTGTTAAGGCCCGTGCGGTTTTCAAGTTCATCAATACTGATATTTTGTTCCCGCATGATCTTATTGATGCGACTGCTTACTTTTCCGACATTCATATTCAACTCCTTACCTGATAGTTTTTTAAAGTTTTTGTGCTTATTATATAAAAGTGTATTTTGCAAATAAAAATTTGGTGAAGTGGTTTTTGATTTGATAAGGATCTATCTGTTGTCTGTTGATCTGCGAGGATGGCATGAACATGCAAGTTTATTTACGGCTGGAGTCGGCTCGCGCCCTTGATAAGCGGAGCGCGAACGACGCCTGAAAGGGTGTGAAAGCCCGCAGGGCTTAACTGCCGGAGCTAAGCTCCTTTGAGCGGTTGGCGGCCGCGGCTATTGCCTCGATTATGCTTTGTTTGACCTGGTTTTTGTCCAGCACTTTAAAAGCTGCTTCAGTTGTGCCTCCGGGAGAGGTTACTTTCCGGCGAAGAAGTTCCGGAGATTCATTCATTTCTTCCATGAGCTTAACAGCTCCTTTAAAGGTCGCAATGGTCAGGGTTGCGGCATCATTCGGTTCAAGACCGACACAGATGCCTCCTTCTATCATGGATTCTATAAAATAAAAAATATAGGCCGGCCCGGAACCTGACAGGGCGGTTACAGCATCCATATCTTCTTCATTAAATTCGATTACTTTGCCCATTGCTTGAAGAATGGACTTGACGATGTTGATATCCTCTTCTGAAGCGTGTCTGTTTGGGCTTATCCCGGCCATTCCGGCTAAAACAAGAGCCGGTGTATTCGGCATCACCCGTATTACAGGAAGCTTAATCCTGGATTTTTCATCAAGCGGAGCATAAAGAATATCTTCAATTTTTCGCAAGGGGATTCCTGCCGCAATGGAAACAACCAGTTTTGGGTTATGAATTTCATAGCTCTTTTGCCCGGTGATTTGCGAGAGCACCTGATCTATATGCTGTGGTTTTACGGCAAGCACAATGATATCACATATTGAAAAGAGTTTAACATTGTCGCTTAAAACAGATATGCCGTAAGATGAGCGCAAAACATTCAGGCGATCTTTATTTATATCGCTGACATATATCATTGAAGGAGATAATATATGAGATTTTATAATAGCTCCGACAAAGGCTTCTCCCATATTGCCGGCTCCAATAAAACCGATTTTCTTGTTAATCTCAGACATGCCGCCTCCATGTATAAAGTTCATGGTTCAGGGTTTCCTGTTCAGAGTTTTTTCAACCGTGAACGGTTACGAACCTTTGAACCCTGAACATATTTAAACATATAAATAGCGGTTGAACATATGACATGTCAATGATTTTACTTGAAACATCTTGACTTATAGTTTAGAAATATTTAGTTATTTTATCATTGTTTTATAATCACAACCAGTGGCTGGAACAAAAAAAAATAAAATATAAGGTTTCTTATGTATGTAGTTGGTTATCTTTTAATGGCTGTAGCAAAGGTCATCGATATTGCTTTGCTTTGCTTTATGTGGATTGTTGTAGCGCGGGCTGTCTTGTCATGGGTTAATCCTGATCCTTATAATCCTATTGTGCGTTTTATTCATAATACTACGGAACCGGTTCTATATCGCGTACGCCAATTCATTCCCTTTAACTTCGGAGGCTTTGATCTTTCTCCGATTGTTGTTTTTTTGGTAATTATCTTTCTTCGCACATTTATTGTCAGCAGCCTATTCAGATTGTCTGGAACCTTGTTATAATTAATTAAAAAACAGGTGATATATCATGAAAATCATGCCAATTGAAATTCAACAACAACAGTTTAAAGTAAGATTCAGAGGATTTGACGTCAAAGAAGTTGATAACTTCCTTGAACAGTTAGCTGATACCTTTGGATTGTTACAGCAGGAAAACAAGAACGCACAAAATGAAATTCAAAGAATAAAGCTTGAAACCCAAGGTTATAAAGAACGTGAAGAAATATTCAAGCGTGCCATGCTCAACTCCCAAAAAGTATTGGATCAGATGCAGGAAAATGCTCAAAAATCAGCTGAATTAATTATTGCCAATGCGGAAATAAATGCGGAAAAAATCTTAAACAGAACCCATAAAAGACTCTCTCAGTTGCATGATGATATCGCAGAGTTGAAACGACAGCGGATACAAATCGAAGTTCAGATCCGTTCAATAATTGAATCGCACACTAAACTGCTTGAAATCGGCAATGAGGGGATTAAGGCTATAGATGAAGAAGACGCAAAATTAAAGTTTTTACAGCGCCAGGCATAGGAGCAGCAAGTGGCAAAAATAGATGCTTTTTTTAAATTAATGCATGACCAGGGTGCTTCGGATCTTCATCTTGTATCAGGGCAACCTCCTGTTCTCAGGATAAGAGGCGATATGGAGAGGGTCAAATATAAGGTGCTTGAAAATGATGAGCTTAAGGCCATGCTTTATGAAATTGCGCCCGAAGAAAAGGTAAAAGTCTTCGAGGAAACAGGGGATGTTGATTTTGGATATGAAATACCCGGGCTTGCAAGGTACAGGGCAAATTTCTTTATGCAGAAATATGGCGCTGCCGCTGTTTTCAGAGAAATCCCGGCAGAGATAATGACAGCCGAACAGCTCGGCCTTCCACCGGTTATAACAAAGCTGGCTTCACTTCCAAGAGGCTTGGTTCTGGTGACAGGGCCGACCGGAAGCGGAAAGTCGACAACACTTGCGGCAATAATTGATGAGGCAAACAGAACACGCAAGGATCATATAATCACCGTCGAAGACCCAGTTGAATTTGTTCATAAAAGCCAGAGCTGTATAGTTAACCATCGTGAAGTGGGCCTTCATACAAAAACATTCAGCACTGCCCTGCGAGGCGCTTTGCGCGAGGATCCGGATATTATTCTGGTCGGTGAATTAAGAGACCTGGAAACAATATCGCTTGCCGTAGAAGCTGCATCTACAGGGCATCTTGTTTTTGGCACACTTCATACTTCCAGCGCTGCCAAGACTGTTGACCGTATTGTAGAGGTTTTTCCGTCAGAGCAACAGCCACAGATACGTTCAACACTATCTGATGGATTAAGAGCCGTAATAGCACAGGTGTTGTTTAAAAGGATTGATAAAAAAGGGCGGTGCCCTGCGCTGGAAATACTGATAGCAAACCCGGCTGTTCGGAATCTTATTAGAGAAGGAAAAACCTATCAAATACCTTCAATGATTCAGACCGGCAGGAAATACGGAATGCAGCTTTTGGATGATGCTATTATGGAGCTGTATAAAAAGGGGTGGATAAGCGCTGACGAAGCTTATATGAAATCGAATGATAAAGCCAAATTCAGACCCTTTTTAAAGACTCCGCCGGTAGATTTTACTGAAGCATAATATTGATGGCGTCGTAAAAAGTCTCATCTACTGCGTTGCATTAATTTTTCAGACTCTCAACATACTATATGTATGCCTTCGAGCCCGAAAAATCACTACGCCTTGTATATGAAACTTTTTACTTAGCCATCTAAAGTAACATCTTGGACTTTTTACGAGTTCGTCAATATTTAATCGGAGATTATATCATGAGAAAGCAGGAAATTGATTACATATTAACAAAGATGCTTGAGGCTGGTAATAATATTTCCGATCTTAATATAACTGTCGGCAAACCGTTTCAGGTAGAGAGTTCCGGCGAGCTTATCCCTGTTGAAACAGATCCTCCTTTTCACAAACTCACACCATTTCAAACCGAAATCTTTGCTCTTAATCTGATTAATCAGGATCATCGTCTTGCTGAAACACTTCTAAGGGAAGGTTCGTGCGATTTGTCATACGAACTTCCCGGCAAGGCTCGTTTCAGGGTAAATATTTTTTCTCAGATGAGTAATTATTCGATTATTCTGCGAAAACTGGAATCTAAGGTTCCCACACTTCAGGAACTGAAGCTTCCCACGTCGTTTGAAAAGATGGCCCTGGAGAAAAACGGAATTGTTCTGGTTACAGGCGCGACAGGGTCCGGTAAAACAACCTCTCTTGCAGCGATTCTCAATGAGATCAATGAAACTAAATCGGTTCATGTAGTGACACTTGAAGATCCCGTTGAATACGAGCATCCGCAAAAAAAATCTACCTTTAACCAGCGGGAGATGGGCAATGATTTTAACACATTTGCCAGTGGTTTAAGGGCAGCCCTTCGCCAGGCTCCAAAGGTAATTCTGGTCGGCGAAATGCGTGACAGAGAAACAGTCGAAATCGGGCTTAACGCCGCTGAAACAGGCCACCTGGTATTAAGCACTCTTCATACCGTGGATGCAGGGCAGACAATCAACCGTATCCTTGGCATGTTCAACACAGAAGAGGAAAATCAGATCCGCATACGGCTTGCCGACGCTGTACGCTGGATCGTATGCCAGAGACTTCTTCCAAAGATTGGCGGAGGCCGTGTGGCTGCTTTTGAAATTATGGGGACCAACCTGCGTATAAAGGATACGATCCTGCAAGGTGAATCAGAGGGAAAAACCTTTTATGAAATAATTAGCGCTGGAAAAGCCTTTGGCATGACAACTTTTGACGACTATATCGTGGAACTGTACGAAAAAGGCCTGATCACCGAAGAAACAGCTATAGCCTATGCTTCCCGCAAAGGAATTGTTGGTCGTGAAATTGATTCAATTAAAAGCAGCCGCGGAGAGGCTACCACAGATATCGAAGGCCTGCAGGTTGACAATGATTACGGAAAAACGAGGAAATAATAATGGATATTGTTTGCAAAGAATGCGAAAGCAAGTTTAAAATTCCGGACGAAAAGGTGCCCAAAAGTCAGCTTTTCACACTTTCATGTCCAAAATGCAAAAACAAAATTTCCATTGACACACGCCTGGACGTTTCTTCGTCATTTGAAGAGAAACCTCAGCCATCAGCTACAGCAGAAACTGTCATAAAAAAGACCATTATCGACGAAGTAGACTCCGGCGCTTATGATGCCTCGGAAAAACCTTTTGATTTTCTGGAAGAGGGATCAAAGACAGCCCTTCTATGTGAGCCGGATTCGACTGTTAGAGGCAAAATCAGGTCCGCCATGGAAAACCTGGGATATAATGTCACTGAACCGGCGTCTGATAGAGATGCCCTCAAACAGATGCGCTTTCATGTCTTTGATATGGTGGTATTAAGCGAAGTGTTTAGTTCCACAGATCCGGACGAAAATAATGTCATGAAGTATCTGGAACGGCTTTCTATGACCATACGACGGAAAATCTTTGTGGTTCTTGTTACCAGCCGATTCCGCACAACAGATAACATGGCAGCCTTTAACAAGAGCGTCAACATTGTTGTCAATACGAAAAACATAGATGAAATAGAAAAAATTATTAAAAGTGGGCTGTCCGACAATGCTGTTTTTTACCGCGTTTTCAAGGATGCCCTTGTAAAAACCGGCAAGGTGTAATCAGCCGGAAAGCTTTATTGAGTGTCTCTTATTTTTTCATAGATGATGCGCAATCCTTCCAGGGTCAGGGAAGTATCTACCAGGTCTATGCTCTCGCAAACTTCTGCCATGATTTTGGCCAGCCCTCCTGTGGCAATTATTTTGGGGTTGTTTCCGATCTCTGTTTTCATCCGCCTGACAATTCCATCCACAAGGCCGGCATATCCATAAATAATCCCTGACTTCATGCTGCTCGCGGTATCTTTACCGATTACTCTTTCAGGAGGCTTGAAAATTTCCACTCTTGGCAGTTTGGATGTTTTTTCAAACAGAGCCTCAGAAGAAATCATAATTCCGGGACTGATTGCACCGCCAAGATACTCGCCCTTTGTCGAGATGGCATCAAAAGTTGTGGCTGTGCCGAAATCCACTACAATAAGGCTGGTTTTATATTTGTGAAAACCTGCAACAGCATTTACAATCCTATCTGCCCCAACCTCTGCTGGATTGGTGTAAAGAATTGGTATTCCAGCGGTTGATGCATCTACCCAGTATGGAACATGTCCTAAGTATTTATGGCAGAATGAATCCAGAATAGCCGCCATTGGCGGAACCACGCAGGAGATTATTGTGTCATCTATTTTATTAATGTCAATATTGCTTCCCGTAAAAAGATTAGATACAAGAAGGTTGAACTCATCTTCCGTAATATTTTTTTCTGAACGGATCCGCCAGTCTTTTAGAAGATGAGCGCCATCATAAACACCCATTACAATGTTTGTATTTCCAATATCTATAACTAAAAGCATATATTAACCGTTTACGGTTGTCGGTTCACAGTTTTTGCAACCTTGAACCGTGGAACTGTGAACCTGTTTAATAGCATCAACAATTTTTATTGTCTTATATGTTCCGGCAACATCATGGACACGCACAATGGCGGCTCCATGTAAAACTGCAGCAGCAACCGCTGCCTGGGTGCCGGTTTCCACCGCAGGCATATCATTCTTGATATCCCTGTCCTTGATATCCCCGGCTGGTTTGTTAAACAGGATGTTTCTAATAAATGATTTTCTTGAAGGTCCTATAAGAATAGGCACATCCAGGCTTGTAAATTCATGTAACTGATTAATTAAAAGAAGATTATGTTCAACTGTCTTACCAAAACCGATTCCAGGATCGATAATGATTTTTGATCTTGAAATCCCGTTTTTTTCAGCCATGATGATTACATTTTCAAGAAACTCTTTAACTTCACTGATAACATCATTATAAAACGGTTTTAACTGCATTGTTTCAGGGGTTCCTTTCATATGCATCAAAATGACCGGCACCCCGTATTGGGCAGCAACAGCCGCCATTTTATTATCAGAACGCAACGCACTTATATCGTTTATTATGGAAGCGCCGGCTAAAATAGCCTGTCTTGCCACTTCTGACTTTTTCGTATCAATGGAAATCGGTATTGAAATATGTTTTGCCAGATTTTCTATTACAGGAAGAACACGCCTGCACTCCTCCTCAACAGAAACCGCTTTTGAAAAAGGGCGGGAAGATTCACCTCCAACATCAATTATGTCTGCTCCGTCTTCAACAAGTTTTTTCCCATGAGCAAAAGCAGCGCTGGTTGAAAAAAATTTACCCCCGTCAGAAAATGAATCAGGAGTTACATTTAAAACACCCATAATCAGGGTGCGGGTGCCAAATGACAGAGTATGCCTTCCGCACAAAATATCATATGTTTTCATTTTTGTAACCGTTGACGGTTGTCGGTTCACAGTTGACAGTTTATTGAAGAACCCTGGAGCAATCTACAGGAAATGCGCTCGCTATTGCGGTTCAATGAACTATGCAACGCTTGAAGCATTTTGGATATTGATTTCAACTCTTGAATTAATTCTTTTGCATCTACAAATCAGAAAATATATTAACCTCACTTCTAACTCTTCAAAAGAGGACCACATAATTTTCCTCTACCTTCTGTTTTTCTCAACTGTGAACCGATAACTGTAAACCGTGAACGGTTACTCATTTTTTTTTATCTTTAGACTCTTCGGGCGGCAACCCAAACTCCGGTTTCATGGAGTGTATAAGTTCATCAAGCTCTTTTCCTTTGACGGTCTCCTTTTCAAGAAGAAGCTGCGCAAGTTTATGAAGAATATCTACATTTTCCTTTAATACATTTTCGGCCTGGGCGTATGCTTTGTTGATAAAAGAATTTATTTCCTGATCTATTATTTTCGCTGTTTCTTCAGAGTAATCCCTGTGCTGAGATATTTCACGGCCAAGAAAAATCTGTTCTTCATTCTTTGCATAAGAAAGAGGGCCAAGCTTTTTACTCATACCCCAGGAACGCACCATCCGCTGGGCAAGGTCAGTTGCCTGTTTGATGTCATTTACCGCACCGGTGGTGATTCTGTTAAAAACAATTTCTTCGGCTACCCGGCCTCCAAAGGCAACTGAAAGCTCATTTTCAAGCTGATCTTTAAATCTGAAATCCCTTTCTTCAGGCAAGAACCATGTAACACCTGCCGCGCGGCCTCTTGGTATAATGGTTATCTTGTTAATCGGATCTGTATTGGGCAACAAACGGGCAACAAGGGCGTGTCCTCCTTCGTGATATGCTGTTATTTTTCTATCCTCTTCCTTGACGACTTTTGACTTGCGTTCCAGCCCCATGTAAACTTTATCTTTTGCATCTTCCAGGTCGGACATATCAATTTTTTCTTTGTTTCTTTTGGCGCCAAGAAGTGCTGCTTCATTAACCAGGTTTTCCAGGTCTGCGCCGGAAAAACCTGGCGTTCCCTTTGCCAAAACCAGTGAATCGACATCAGGCGCAATAGGCGTTTTTTTCATGTGAACGTTAAGAATTTTTTCACGGCCCTGTATGTCGGGAAGTGAAACAACCACCTGGCGGTCGAAACGGCCGGGACGCATAAGAGCAGGATCAAGCACATCCGGCCGGTTTGTTGCGGATATCAGTATAACACCTTCATTTGATTCAAATCCGTCCATTTCAACAAGAAGCTGGTTTAATGTCTGTTCTCTTTCGTCATGTCCCCCTCCGAGACCAGCCCCCCTATGCCTTCCTACAGCATCGAGTTCATCAATAAATATGATACAGGGAGCGTTCTTTTTGCCCTGAACAAAAAGGTCTCTTACACGTGATGCTCCTACGCCGACAAACATTTCTACAAAATCTGAGCCGCTGATGCTAAAGAAAGGAACCCCTGCTTCGCCTGCAATAGCGCGTGCAAGAAGAGTTTTTCCTGTACCCGGAGGCCCCATCAGAAGAACCCCTTTGGGTATTCGTCCTCCAAGACGTGTAAACTTTTTAGGCTCTTTCAGAAAATCAACAATTTCACCAAGTTCTTCCTTTGCCTCCTCGATTCCCGCAACATCGTCAAATGTTACTTTTTTTGACTGGTCGGATTGCAGTCGCGCGCGACTCTTACCGAATGAAAGCGCCTTGCCACCTCCAGACTGCATTTGACGCATAAAAAATATCCATATCCCTACGAGAACAATCATGGGAAGCCATGAAACAAGAATGGATATATACCATGGCGACTGGGCTGGGGGTTTTGCGTTAATAGATACACCCTTTTGCCTGAGAATCTTGATAAGATCGGCATCCTGGGGCGCAAATACCTTGAAATGATTCTGGCTTGTATCAGTAACCAGAAGCTCCTGACCCCGTATAACCACATCAGCTACCCTTTCGCTTTCTACCATGGCAAGAAAATCGGTGTAATTGATATTAGATTCAGGCATGCGCTGCTGGCTGAAAAGATTATATAGCATTATCATCACCAAAGTGATGACTATCCATAAAGCAAGATTTTTATAAAATTGGTTCAAAAGATAGTACCTCCATTTACGGTTGTCGGTTCACGGTTTTTTTACTGATTGCTTTTATGTTTTGATCAACAGTTAACTGTAAACTGATAACTGTGAACTGTGAACCGTTTTCATAAATATTAATCATTATTATTAATTAGGCAAGTATAAGCTCGGCCTTTAGTACAATTCTTGTTGATGGTTTAATTTTGACTGAATCATCAATTCTTAGACCAACAACCCAGATAATTTTCCCTTTGCTAAGCAGGATCGGATATCTTAATCGTTTGGGCTTTGGGATTTTGTTGTTTATAAAAAAAATTTTTACCTTTTGGGCACCTGCCATGCCAAGCGGCTGGAAATAATCACCAGACCTAAATGACCTGAGAACTAAAGGAAAAACAATATCAGCCATATCAAAAAAAGCAATATTTTGTCCAGCACAATGGATATCAGGCAGATTTTCGATATTGATTTTAGAAAATTTCAGATTTAGATTTATTTCTTTTATATATACTGATTCAGTCTTGGAGTCTGGTTTTACGATATTGTATTTAAAAGAAACAGGCTCAATATCATCGGCTTTTGTATTAATGTCCCTCAACCTCTTTTTTTCTTTTGAAAAGCAGAGAAGATCTTTGTTCCGCTCAATCCTGATACGATCGGGAAGATCGATGCTGGCAATAGGCCGTCCGCTTTTCAAAAGACTAATCGCCGAGTCTATATGAGAAAATGTAATGCGTCTTAAATCCCCCTTTACCTCGGCAATTGCTTTTCTTATTACCCTTCTTTGCGCTGCCGGATCTATTTCGTCAATTCCGGTCGCTGAAAGAATAATCTTATCATTTCCGATGGATATAGTAAATTTTTTGAATATTGAATTTATATTGCTTTCAATCCATTTTTCTTCACATCTTATAATTAAAGAAAGGCGGTTAAGGTTTTCGACTATCCTTGGGTTGTACGATTCTTTTAGCAAAGGGATTAATTGATGACGCACTCTATTTCTAAGGTATCTCATATCGTTGTTGGATTTATCGGAAACATACCTTAATCCTTTTGTTTCTAAAAAATCAATAATTTCGGATCGTTTCACGCTTATCATGGGCCTAACAATCTGCCAGTTGCCATTTTTGCAGTTTCTCACTGGAGGTATCCCGCTAATACCGAGCGGGCCGCTTCCTCTAAGCAAATACATCAATACAAGTTCCGCATTATCATCAGAATGATGGCCGATAGCAATTTTGTTGAATCCGTTTTTTTCAGCAACCTGATCATAAAAAGCATAGCGAACACTTCTGGCTGCTTCTTCCAGAGAAAGTTTATGCTCCTTCTGATATTTACGAACATCCTTTTTCTTAATATAACAAGGCAGATCAAGCTGTTTGGCAAGGGATGCAACAAATTCAGCATCATTATCCGAATCTTTTTTGCGGAGGCAGTGATTAAGGTGAGCAACACCCATCGTGCATGAAAACTCGGGAGCTAATGAAAGCAATATGTGGAGAAGAGCGACGGAATCAGGCCCTCCTGAAACACATATCAGTACAGAATCACCAGGTTGAAACATCCTGTATGCTGTGATAGCCTGTTTTACAGCAGAAAATATCTTATGAGACCTTTGCAAAACGCCCCCTTTTCAAAAGTCTCCTTATTATAGCTTTTGAGCGATGCCGGCATGAATCAACTCGGATCTTTTTTTGTTCCATACGCCTACAATGCCGGAACGGACGGAAACCTCGGTAATCTTGTCTGTTATCATAGCAATTTTTATTTTAACCGGTGTTTTGTCGGAGCATCTGCCTTCAATTGTTGCGGTAATACCGGGCGGTGTTTTTTCTGTAATAGTTATTTTAAGGCTTTTTAAAGCCGCAGTGCAGGCAATGATTGTTTTATCAAGAGACGCCTGATACGATTTTTTTAATTCGCCTTGCTTATAAGTATAAACTGTCGCGCCGGTGCCGACTCCGGCAACAAAAAATGCACAACTGGTGGTTATAAGACAGCAGGCTAATAATATCGGCGTCAAAATTTTTTTTAACATAAATTTATTATTAATTATTTTGCAAAAATCAGCAAGAAATAATTTAAATAAAACCATATCAATTTTTTATCTTGAAAAAATAATATTATGAATTATAAGTAGTATATGGTTGTGCTAGGCGGGGAGCTAGCGGTGCCCTTTTCCCGAAATCCGCTTTATGCGGGGCTGAATTCCCTCTAGAGGGTTTTTATTAAGAAAAATTGTAAGTCATCCCGATCGGACACTGCGCAACAGACGGTCGTGAACCTCGTCAGATCCGGAAGGAAGCAGCGATAAACGATGCGGTCTGTGTCGCGGATCGATCCCGGTCAATTTTTTGGCTTATATTTTTCTGAAAAAGATTCGATAGTGGGTGCGCAACCATTTTTTTAAATGTCCCGCCTTCAAGCAATTATTTTTCATAAACCAATTCCTGCACTTACTGCCTTGGAGACTATCCGAGAATGGCTATTTTTCACAATCTCTGCGTCAAACTCAGATTTTGGCACGCAGTGAAGCTTTAGCGCTATCCTCAAAATACTCAATGTATTCCTGCGATTCAAACCTTCGTCTTCCTTGACCTTGCAAAAAATTTCTCATTATCGGACAGCAGCCTTGACAATATTACAAATAGTATTATTTTTTCGTACAATAGTTTTGATTATCTTTACGATAACCCTAAAACATCGAGACCTTTAAAAATAGAACAGGAGCACATAACCGCTGATGTCTGACGAAAAAAAGAAAATAGCTATTGAAACCGAAAAAGTTGATTCAGTAGAAAAAGAGTCAAAAAAAACCGGCATAGCGATTAAGCATAAAAAAAAACATGATGATTTAATTAAGGAAATAGAATCCAAACTAAAAACTGCAAAAGAAGAATCCATAGAAAATTATGATCGTTTTTTAAGGATTTCAGCCGAGTTTGAAAATTACAAAAAGCGGTCGGCTCGAGAAATGGGTGAATTCAGAAAATTTGCAAATGAATCCTTAATTAAAGATATGCTTTCTGTTGTTGATAATCTTGAACGAGCTGTAGATTCTTCAAGCACCGACAACAAGGCAAGTTCCGCTTTGGTTGAAGGGGTTTATATGACCCTGAAGGAGATACTGAAAATTTTTGAAAAATTCAACGTGACCCCTTTGGAATCATTGAAAAAACCTTTTGATCCAAATTTCCATCAGGCTGTAATAAGCGAGGAATCAGATGATTATGATGAAAACACTGTTATAAATGAGTTCCAAAAGGGATACATGATACATGAAAGACTGCTGCGACCGGCTATGGTTGTTGTTTCCAGGCCAAAAGCCAGGGCAGCTAATGAAAAAAAATAAAAAAATAGATTTGATATAAAGATTAAGGAGGCAAATGATGGGTAAAATAATTGGAATCGATCTTGGCACTACAAATTCATGTGTAGCCATAATGGAGGGAAACGAAGCAAAAGTCATTACAAATCCTGAAGGAGGCCGCACAACGCCATCGGTAGTTGCTACAACCGAAAAGGGAGAGAGACTGGTCGGCCAGATTGCAAAAAGGCAGGCCATCACGAATCCTGAAAACACGGTTTTTGCTGTTAAAAGACTTATAGGCCGGAAATATTCATCACCTACTGTTCAAAGTGATATCAAGATACTTCCTTATAAGATGGAACAGGCGAGCAATGGAGATATACGCATAAACCTTCGCGGCAAACTTCACAGCCCAGCAGAGATATCATCATTTATACTGGCAAATATCAAGAAAACAGCAGAGGAATATCTTGGCGAAAAAATTACTGATGCAATAATCACTGTGCCGGCCTATTTTAACGACAGCCAACGTCAGGCCACCAAAGACGCTGGAAAGATTGCGGGCCTTAATGTTTTAAGAATTATTAATGAACCGACTGCTGCGGCTCTTGCTTACGGCATGGACAAGAAAAAAGAAGAAAAGGTCGTTGTGTTTGATCTTGGTGGAGGCACATTTGATGTGTCCATACTTGAAATCGGCGAAGGTGTATTTGAGGTAAAATCTACAAACGGCGACACCCATCTTGGAGGGGAAGATTTTGATCTCAGGCTGATCGATTATCTTGCAGATGAATTTAAAAAGGATCAGGGAATTGATATCAGAACCGACAAAATGGCCCTGCAAAGGCTTAAGGAAGCGGCTGAAAAAGCAAAGATGGAATTATCCACCTCCATGGAGACAGATATTAATCTTCCCTTTATAACTGCTGATGCCAGCGGCCCCAAGCACCTTAATATTAAAATAACCAGAGCTAAACTGGAAGCCCTTACAGCCAGTTTGTTAGATAAACTTGAAAACCCCTGCCGTATTGCGCTCAAGGATTCAGGACTGGCTGCCGGAGAGATAAATGAGGTTATCCTGGTTGGAGGAATGACACGTATGCCGGCTGTTCAGGAAAGGGTCAAGAAGATATTCGGCAAAGAAGTGAACAAGGGAGTTAATCCTGATGAAGTTGTTGCTATCGGCGCTGCTATTCAGGGGGGTGTTTTAAAGGGTGATGTAAAGGATGTTCTGCTTCTTGATGTTACACCCCTTTCGCTTGGCATTGAAACCTTAGGCGGTATAATGACAAGGCTTATTGAAAAGAATACAACTATTCCTACAAAAAAAAGCCAGATTTTTTCAACCGCTGCAGATAGCCAGCCGGCTGTTTCAATTCATGTGCTCCAAGGTGAGCGTGAAATGGCGGGAGGCAATAAGACACTCGGTCGTTTTGAACTGGTGGGCATACCACCTGCACCGAGAGGCGTACCTCAGATAGAGGTGACATTTGATATAGACGCCAATGGCATTGTAAACGTGTCTGCAAAGGATCAGGCTACCAGCAAGGAACAGTCGATTCAAATCACGGCTTCTTCCGGCCTGTCAAAGGAAGAAATAGATAAACTGATTAAAGACGCGGAGCTTCATTCTGATGAAGATAAAAAGAAAAAAGAGCTGGTAGAAGCGCGCAACACTGCTGACGCTCTTATTTATTCAACCGAGAAATCTATAAAGGATCTTGGAAATAAGGTAGACAGTGCAACTAAAAGTAAAATTGACGAAAACATTACCAGCCTTAAAAAGGCTATAGAAGGTGATGACAAGGAAGAAATCAAACGCATGAGCGAGGAGTTGACACAGTCTTCCCACAAGCTTGCAGAAGCTATGTATAAGCAGGCATCACAAAAAGGGGAACAGCAGGCTGAAGCTGATGCGCAAGGCGGTGCTCAGCCAGGAGCTTCTACTCCTGATGACGATGTTGTAGACGCCGATTTCGAGGAAGTAAAGAACGATGATAAAAAATAGCAACAAAATAAAAGTCGCTTAATTAAAATCCCGCTCGCAATATGCGCAGCGGGATTTTTTTTAACTTAGGTTAAAGGACAAAAATATGCTTATAACCGGGATATTAGAAAAAAACGCTGCTGATTACGGCAAGGAAATTGCTCTTATTGAAAGAGAACCCGCTAAAAATATACGCAGGCACATTACCTGGGATGAATTCAACAGCCAGGCAAACAGCATCGCCAATTCACTGATCGCCATGGGAATTAAAAAGGAGGATAAAGTTATACAGCTTATGATGAACTGTATTGAATGGCTTCCTGTTTATTTAGGCATACTTCGTTCAGGCGCCTGGGCTGTTCCGTTGAATTTCAGGCTGTCGGCAGATGATATTATGATGTGCACGGAAACGGCGCAGGCAAAAGTTTTTATCTTTGGAGAAGAATTTATCGACAGGATAAATTCAATTAAAGTCTGTTTAGATAAAAACGTTGCCGCTTATATATTTGTCGGCAGAGATGATAAATGCCCGGAGTATGCCATGCGATACAAAGATGTTTTTTTATCCAGCTCCATTATAAATCCAAAGGTTGAAATTAAACCCTCTGATGGCGCAGCGCTGTATTTTACTTCAGGGACTACCGGCAGGCCAAAGCCCGTGCTTTTGACTCATGGAAATCTTGAATTCGCATGCTTGGTTGAACGTAATCATCATAAACAGACACATAAAGACAACTTTTTGTGCATACCTCCTCTTTACCATACTGGGGCAAAGATGCACTGGTTCGGCAATTTTATTGTCGGGGCAAAATCCGTTATCCTGAAAGGGGTTAGTCCAAAATGGATATTGGAAACCATTTCCGAAGAAAGAGCAACTATTGTATGGCTTCTTGTTCCCTGGGCACACGATATACTTGTCGCCATTGAAAATAAGGATATAAACTTAAGCGACTACAAGCTTGATCAATGGCGATTAATGCATATCGGCGCTCAGCCGGTTCCTCCAAGCCTTATTAAAAAATGGAAAAAGGTCTTTCCTGATCATGATTACGACACCAATTGTGGCCTTACAGAAACTACAGGCCCGGGGTGCGTGCATCTTGGAACGCAAAATCTTCATAAGGTCGGTGCAATAGGGCTTCCCGGGTTTGAGTGGGAATGCATGATTGTTGATAGCAATATGAAAGCCCTGCCCAAAGGAAAATCTGGCGAGCTTTTGGTAAGAGGGCCAGGGGTTATGAAGGAATACTATGAAAATCCCGAAGCAACTGCTGAAACATTGATTGATGGGTGGCTGCTTACAGGGGATATTGCCCGCATGGATGATGACGGTTTTATATGGCTGGTTGATCGGAAAAAGGATGTTATAATATCAGGCGGCGAGAATGTTTTTCCTGTTGAAATCGAAAACTTTTTAATGGATAATAACAAAATTCATGATGTAGGAGTAATCGGCGTGCCTGATGAGCGTCTTGGGGAGGTTGTTACAGCAGTGATAAAGCTCAAGCCCGGATTAAGTATGAGCAAAGAAGATGTGTTCAAGTTTTGCGAAGAGCTTCCAAGATATAAAAGGCCGAGAAAAATATTTTTTGACGATGTCCCAAGAAACCCCACCGGCAAGATAGAAAAACCAAGGATGAGAAAAAAGTTCGGTTGTATCTTTTAATCCAGCCCCTTGAAAAGCTACACCTTTCTTGGTGGATTTAGCCCCACCAACTTGCTTTTTATATAATATATGATTATAGTTTCAAATTATGAAAAAATGTAATGAAAAAATACCGGAGCCCAAAGAGATTGAAAAAGAAATAAGTGAATTTCTGGCTAAAAAGTTCGGAGATAATGTTAAAATTATATCTCCAATAGTTGTTCCTCAGGCAGTCACACTGGAAAACGAAGGAAAAGAGCCGAAAAAGAAAAAAAGGCCGGCGTTTAATTTAAAACCTGAAGATCTTATCTCCCACCTTGACCAATATATCGTTAAGCAGGATAAAGCCAAGGCCATTCTATCTACAAAAATTTGCACCCACTTCAATCGCATCAAACATGCAAAAGCTTTCCCGGAAAGCGTCAACGAAATAGTCGGCGGCATCAAGAACAATGTTCTTATGATCGGGCCTACCGGTGTCGGCAAAACGTACATGATTAAACTTATCGCAAAAAAAATCGGAGTTCCTTTTGTAAAGGGAGACGCAACAAAATTCAGCGAAACAGGTTATGTTGGAGGGGATGTAGAGGATCTGGTTCGAGATCTGGTCAGAGAGGCTGACGACGATATTGAACTCGCTCAATATGGCATAATATATATAGATGAAGTCGACAAAATTGCATCAAGCCGCAACCTGATAGGGGCTGATGTGTCAAGAACAGGCGTGCAGCGTGCTCTGCTAAAACCAATGGAAGAAACCGATATAGATTTAAAGGTTCCGCACGATCCTATTTCGATGCTTCAGGAAATCGAACGATATCGCAAAACAGGCAAGCGTGACAAGCGTACTATAAACACCCAAAATATTCTCTTTGTCATGAGCGGGGCGTTCACCGATCTGGCCGAGCTAATTAAAAAGCGTGTGTCCGAGAAGGGAATCGGTTTTGGAGCTTATATTACAAGCCCCAGGGAACAAACCGAGTTTCTGCAACAGGTAACTCCGGAAGATCTGACAAAATACGGGTTTGAATCCGAATTCGTAGGACGTTTGCCTATAAAGGCTGTTTTTGAAAGATTAACCGAAGAAGACCTTTATGAAATTTTAAAAAACCCAAACAACCCCATAATTCTTGGGAAAAAACTTGATTTTGCAGCATATGGCATTAAGGTTAAGTTCGAAGATGAAGCGCTTCGCATCTTATCAAAACGGGCATTTAATGAAAACACAGGTGCGAGAGGCCTGATAAGCGTCTTTGAAATGGCCCTGCTTTTGTTTGAAAAGAAATTGCCGTCGACCGATCTTAAAAAATTCCCTGTAACCGCTTTTGTTGTTAAGGAACCTGAAAAAGCTCTTGAAACTCTTTTATCACCTTTAAACAAAGAAAATTTAACTGCGAGCTTTAACGATCTGGCGAGCAAGGAAAAAGAATTTATTAAGGAATATGTGCAAAAAAACAGGGAAAGGTTGCGTGAAAGATACAATCTGACCATGACCCCGTCACGTATAGATATAGTTGGGTCTTTTTACTGTAAACATATAATGGATGTTGAACGCAGCGTTGAAAAGATAAAAACCTTTTATGATGAAATTAAAAAGATAGAACTATTCTTTTTCCAAAACCATGATATTAATATAGTTATGGAAGAAGATGCTATTGATTTTATTATTAAACAGTTTATTGATTCCGGCATTAAACTTGAAGAATTCTACCAGCAGCTAATAATCGATTTTGAACTCGGGTTTAAACTCATTAAAGAAAAAACAGGGGAAAACCGTTTTTTCATTACAAAACAGGCGCTTTTAGGGCCGGAATCTTTTATAAGCAATCTCATTAAAAATGAACTTAAAAACAACAATCCACCAGAAAAGGCCTGAAAAATTTTATGATTGGGATATCAAAACTTTACTGCGGAACAGTTGAACCGTCGGACGCACTTCGTTATGGACGTATGTCATCGAAACTACCTTCCCATCTCCTGCAATTTTCCAAAGATAAACGACCGGTAGTTGTATGGAACATTACAAGGCGATGCAATTTAAAATGTGTGCACTGCTATGCGCAAGCAAAGGATATCTCCTTCAAGAACGAACTTTCCACAAAAGAGGGAAAAATTCTGCTGGATGATCTTGCGCAATTCGGCGCGCCTGTAATCTTATTTTCAGGCGGAGAACCGACAATCAGAAAGGATCTGCCTGAGCTTGCAGCCTATGCTGTCAGCAAAGGGATGCGGGCCGTAATATCCACAAACGGCACTCTTATATCGCAGAAAATGGCGCGTATACTAAAGGATATCGGCCTTTCATACGTAGGCATCAGTATGGACGGAATGGAAGATATTAACGATCGTTTTAGAGGAGTTAAAGGCGCTTTCAAGGGTGCTTTAGAAGGAATTAAAAATTGTAAAGATGCTGGAATTAAGGTGGGGCTCCGTTTTACAATTAACAAGTTTAATGTAGATGAAATCCCAAAAATATTCGAGCTGCTTGAAGATATGGATATTCCAAGGGCTTGCTTTTATCATCTGGTTTATGCGGGACGTGGAACAGATCTTATTAAAGATGATTTATCCCATGATGAAACAAGATCAAGCGTTGATTTAATAATGGATCTTACAAAAAGGTTGCATGACAGTGGAAAGCCAAAAGAAATATTAACCGTTGATAATCATGCTGATGGTCCATACCTGTATTTAAGGCTTCTTAAGGAAAATCCCAAGCGGGCCAAGAATGTCCTTGAACTTCTCAAAATGAATCAAGGAAACAGCTCAGGCATAGGAATCGGGTGTATTAGCTGGGATGGCGAAGTCTATGCCGATCAATTCTGGCGTTATTACAGTTTCGGAAATGTCAAGGATCGTCCTTTTTCAAAAATATGGACAGACACCTCGGAACCGCTTATGAAAAAGCTTAAAGAAAAGAAAAAACATGTAACAGGCAGATGCGCAACCTGTCGCTGGCTGGATATTTGCGCAGGAAATTTCAGGGTTCGTGCCGAAGCCACAGGAGATCTTTGGGCACCTGATCCTGCATGCTATCTTAGAGATGAAGAAATCTACTAAATAAAAAGGAATGACATATGATATTCCCTGAATACAGACCAAGACGTTTGCGGCAAAACGAAGCGTTTCGCCGAATGGTGCGCGAAACCGTCCTTTCAGTAGACAACCTTATCTTGCCACTCTTTGTTATTGACGGTACAGGAGTTAAAAACCCCATACAATCAATGCCCGGTCATTATCAGTTATCAATAGACAATCTGGTCCAAACCGCTAATAATGCATATAAGCTCGGCATACCTGCTATTATGCTTTTTGGAATCCCGAAAAGTAAAGACCCTCTTGCAACAAGCGCTTATGCAAAAGACGGAATCGTCCAGAAAGCAGTAAAAACGCTAAAAAACAAAATACCGGAACTTATTGTAATAACCGATGTCTGTCTCTGTCAATACACAGATCATGGTCACTGCGGTATTGTGAACGGCCAGATAATAGATAATGATGCCACACTGGATCTTCTTGCGCGAACAGCCCTCTCCCATGCAAAGGCAGGAGCAGATATGGTGGCTCCTTCAGATATGATGGACGGCCGCGTTGCTGAAATCCGAGATATCCTGGATGAAAACAGTCTCAGCAATATCCCAATAATGTCATACTCAGCCAAGTATTGCTCGGCTTTCTACGGGCCGTTTCGTCACGCAGCCGACTCAGCCCCTAAATTCGGGGATCGCAGAACATATCAGATGGATCCTGCAAATGCTATTGAAGCTATCAGGGAAGTTACAATGGATATTGAAGAAGGGGCGGATATAATAATGATAAAGCCGGCCCTTCCTTATCTGGATATTATCTACCGCATCCGGAATGAAATTGATCTCCCTGTTGCCGCATATAATGTCAGCGGCGAGTATGCAATGATAAAGGCTGCCGATAAAATGGGATGGATAGACGGCAAAAAAGTTATGATGGAGACACTCACCTCAATCAAGAGAGCCGGCGCCGACATGATACTGACTTATTTTGCCATTGAAGCTGCAAAAGACCTGAACGGACATTAGTCATGACCCCAAAGCTCCATCAACATGATGAAAACGAAGAAGCATCTCTTAGGCTTGTCGCATGGGAAACTACGCGCAACTGCAACCTTTCCTGCAAGCACTGCCGAGCATCTGCAACTAAAGGCCCATATACCGGAGAACTCGATACGCAGGCTTCTATCCGGCTTCTGGATCAAATAGCATTGCTTGGGAAGCCGATAGTTATTCTTACCGGCGGTGAACCTCTTTTACGTCCCGATATATTTGAACTTGCAAGTTATGGTACGAATAAAGGGCTCAGGATGGTTATGGCCCCGAATGGAACCCTGATAACGAAATCCAATGCAAAACAAATGGTCGATTCAGGCATTAAACGGATAAGTATCAGTATAGACGGCGCTACAAAAGAAAGTCATGACAGCTTCAGAGGAGTAAGCGGGGCTTTTGAAGGAGCTCTTAACGGTATAGAGCTTGTCAAGGAAGCAGGTGTGGAATTTCAGATAAACACCACTATTACACAAAGCAACCTTGACCAGATCGCCAGGATCCAGGAGCTTGCCGTAAAGCTTGGCGCGGTTGCCCACCATATTTTTCTTCTGGTTCCAACAGGCCGCGGCAAATATATTTTAGACCAGGAAATAAGCGCTAAAGAATACGAACATACCCTGAACTGGTTTTATGATCAAAGAGAAAAAACTCCTCTGCAACTGAAAGCCACATGCGCTCCCCATTACTACCGCATACTCAGGCAAAGGGCAAAAAAAGAAGGAAACACGGTCACATTTAAAACTCACGGCCTGGATGCCGTTACCAGGGGGTGCCTTGGAGGTACAGGCTTTTGTTTTATTTCGCACAAAGGAATTGTGCAGCCGTGCGGTTTTCTCCAGCTTAACTGTGGGGATATTACAAAAACATCTTTCGCGGATATCTGGAAGAATTCAGAACCCTTTAAATTGTTGCGTGATGCAAATAATTTAAAGGGCAAATGCGGAAAATGTGAGTTCAAAAAGGTATGCGGAGGCTGCAGAGCAAGAGCTTATGAAGCAACCAACGACTTTCTGGCGGAAGAGCCTCTTTGCAGTTATCAGCCCGGCTCTCATAAGCGCCAAGTTGTTTAATCCCCCCCTTTAGAAAAAGTCGAAGACCCGCATTAGGGTGGAGCGGGACAAACAAGGGAACCCAATCATTATAGCTGCTGCAAGGATGCTTTTCTAAAAAAGTAAGAAACAGGCCTTGACAATTTCTTACTTCCAGTGTAGTCTTATTTATGTCGGCAGGGTTGTCAGCCATGCGTAGAGCTAACCACCCTTTCGGCTGAGGTGGCTTCAGTGCCATTCAGCTCGATGGAATTTGATTTTATAATCGATGAGGAGACATAAATGCAAGCTGCACAATCAAGGGTTACGTCCAAAGGGCAGGTAGTCATTCCTAAGAGAATAAGGGTAAAATACGGAATACACCCTTCCACATCTATTCGTTGGATCGAAAAAGAAGGGGGTATTTTGATGGTACCGGATTCAGAAGACCCCATTAAGGCTGCACGTGGGATGTTTTCGGGGTCTGGTATTTTGAAGGCTTATCTTCAGGAAAAAAAGCGTGAAAAAGAAAGGGAAAACAAAAGGGTTGGCTATGGCAAAAAGATTCGTACTCGATAGTTATGCCTTAATCGGCTATCTTGAAAATGAACCCTTTTCCGAACGAATAGAGAGACTTCTCAACCAGGCGCGTAAAGGCGATTGTCGGCTTTATTTACATGCAATTCAACTTGGAGAAATTTATTATATCACACTTAGAGAACAAGGGCAGAATTCAGCAGACTTGGCCTATTCTAGAATCAAGGCATTTCCTTTGACTTTTGTCGATCACATTAATGAAAATCTCCTTATAACGGCTGGTACACTCAAGGCAAACTACCCGATTTCTTATGCAGATTCATTTGCTGCAGCTTTGGCCAAAATCCACGAATGCTTTCTGCTTTCGGGAGACCCTGAGTTCAAAGTGCTTGAAAAAGAAGAGATAATTCAAGTCGAATGGCTGAGCTAATGAATTTAGCATCCCTTCAAATACTGAATATCCCGTTTCGCGGTTTTCTCCGATGCATTTTGCTTTCATAGCGCGAAGCAGGTGGTTTAATCAGATTAAACGTCTCGGAAATTATATAACTTATTGAATGAAGTTTCCGGGAATTTCCGGGGTCAGCCCTTGACGATGATATTTGCGCTCAAAGTTTTCCAGGTCGATTTAAAAAATTATCCCTATCGACACCATTTGTAAATATCCTTTTGCGTTCTATACCTCTGGCAACAATATGATGAAGCGCACCCGGCGCATCTATTCTTTTCTTGATTGGCGTGGCATGCAAACCATCATAGTTCAAGTACCCTGTTAACTTATAAACTAATGTCCCCCTTTTCCGTCCCAAAGAAAAGAATTTAATAAACCAGAGAAAATATATGTCTGCGATCTCCGCAAAAGACCAAAAATAAAATGAGAAACGCATAAAATCCTAGGCTTCCAGCTGCACCTAAAATCATGGTCCCGCTGTATCATGGGCGTCCCGTTGTACCAATCAGTTGTCCAACTTATTGAGATCAGAGATGAAAATACCAAGTGCCATCAATTTTAATTAACTTATGGTATTTTTTACTTTTTTTATTATTTACATCTACTTCTATCATTACCAATGCTTCGCTTTTCTTCCCGGTTGGCAAAATTTCACCAATATTTACACTTTTGATTTTGACGTTGCTTAATTCATTTTTGAATTGCTGATATTCTTTATCGTTATCTTTAATATTGAATAAATTCTTTGCTTTCTCTAAAGAAAGATTCTCTGAATCTTTTAAAAATTCTGATAGTTCATTAACTTTATCTATAATGGCTTGTTTATCTTTTTCTGGAACTGGCACAATAAAAGGATAGGCTTTTTTATCTGTATCGGGGTGAATTTTCTCTGACATCATACCTTTATATACACCAACCAAGCAATAAACTCCCGGCTCTTTCTTTATTGATCTTAATAAAATTTGCTCTTCGCCAATTCTTTGCTTTTTATCTTCAATAAAACCATTATAATCATATTTAATCCCCCACTCGTAATAGTATCTTTCAATAAGCCAATTTGTATCTTTTAATCTTAATCGAGCAAAACGGATAGGCTCAAGGTTAGTATCTATAAACTGAATAATATCTGATTTAACAACAAAAGATTTAGGGATGTCTGGTCTGTTAATATAATACTGCGTATAATTTTTATTTTTATGTTTAAATTCAATTTTCTGTATTTGTAGAGGATTTAATGCTATAAGCTTATTCCCATCTAAGAAATAAATTCCTTTTTCTTTTGGAATTGGATACATCATGATAGTTTCAGCAGGAAAGAGAGCCATATTTGATATATTTAGTTCTAATTTATGAGAAGTGTAATCATCTTTAGAGAAAATTATTGTGAAAGAGCCAGGAGCATAATCAATAAGATACTTTCCTTCTTCATCAGTAAGAGTTGAAAAAGTGCTCTTTTCTATTTTTACTGAAACACCCTTCAATTCGTTACCACCCGAATCGACAACCTGACCAGTTACACCTTTTTTGCCGCAACCGGAAAATACAAACGAAGCAATAACCAAAAATAATAACGATGTAATTAAATGCCGCTTTGTTTTCATCATAATGTCCTCTCTGTTTTTTAATAAAAAGGTCTTTTTTACCATAACCGCACAACGTACTACACTGAAAATAATTTTCTTGAAATGTTTGTAGTATTAATGCAGACTGTTAAAAAATGAGTTCTTCTCGTTATGTTTTATCAAAAAACGCCATTCTAATCACGCCTAACTTAGTATCTAACTGCGGGTAACATCAGATTCATATGTTTTCGCGCAGTTAGAATTTAACATGCTTAATTGAAAGTGCTCCTTAAATTTGCCTCTTATTTCGTTATAGGGATATTTCTGACTGCCACTGATTTTTTAAATTGTTTTATACCTATAGCTGCAGTCATATGGGTCGCATCCGATTTTACTCCATCAGCTATAAAGCTTACGTTAACAGGTAGCTGGGAAATAAATTTTTGTTCAACATACATGGAAGTTGTACATTCTAATTTGGCGATTTGGTGTCCAATTTGAACAAACACGGGGTATTGGTTGCCATGATTGTCATATAAATAACTCCTACTCTGGCCTCGGCTGTAGAGTTGTAAATCTCTCTCTTCATTTCCATTGTTTATAAAAGAGACTGTGCATACCACCTTTTCTCCAGTCCTCTTGCATCCTACCGGCCTAAAGATAAATCCCTCCGCTTCAACCGTTTTCCCTGCCGAAGGCGGAGCAGACCGCATTGCTATCGGTCTTCCTCCAGAAGCTGTGGCCACCTCTATTCCTCTTGCCAGCAGTTCCTCAATAGCCTTTGTCCTGGCAATATTTCCGCTGGAAGCACTGATCATTTTTGCTGTTTCGGTGTCTAATACTTTTACAGAAAGTCTTATGCTGTCTCCAAAAGGCGTTATTGTTCCAGTAATAAGAGCCTCTACCCCTGCAATTTTCCCCAATTTTCTTGCAGTTTGAGGATCTATTAAACCGGTTGCAGAAAGCTTGTGCTCAGTAATGATACTCTTTAAATGAGTTCGATCTACGACTTCAAATCCTTTTCCCGAACCAGCAAGGGCAACAGAAAATTCCTCTGCCAAAAACCTGCCGAGTTCGGTGACATTTCCTTGAAGATCTGTAAAATCAACTACAGCTACTGTTTTTTTACCGGCATTGGCGATATTTACCGTCATTACAGAGGATAGATCTTTTATTTCGTTTTCGTAAGCTATTGAGTATTGAAAACCAGAAAAGAAAAAAATGGTAGAAAGAACGCAAACAATAATGAATCTTCTGAATTTTTTCATCACAATGGTCTCCTTTCAAGGTTCAGTATCATAAAGGGTTCTCTATAAATTTTGGCATAAGAATAAGGCAGCAGGTATTCATATACAGTTTATCCGATTACCTGGTGCCTTGAAATATCCCTATCACAACACCTGTCGTATCTACAGTCTGACCCATGCCAAATCCGCCCACAACTGCTTTGCCGGTTGGCCCACATACTACCCCTCTCAAGTCTTTCGATGAAGATGATCCAAGTGTTGCTCCGTCAATTTTCCATTGTCCATCTGAGTTGCCAATAAATGTACTGGATGATCCGGAAGATGTTGCCGTAGCGCCACTGATTGATGCGCTATGTCCACCGCCAGAAATGGATATATTAATGTCATTTAGAGATCTTGAAGCAAAACTAACGTTTGCGTTAAACGTGCCTGACATATTTGTACCACCTGTATTTGTCCAATATGTTCCATTCGCAGTGCCTGTATATGTTCCTGAATTATTATGAGCGCTAAGATTGGTCATCTGCGCATTTGTTGTGGGATCCCCTGTTAAATAATAGCCTCTGTTATCAACAGAATAGTTAGTGCCACCTGCTTGCATGATATTGTTTTGTAACCAATACCCCCATGTCGCGTAAGAATTATTGCCTAATTCATACATGTCGATGGACACGGGTATTCCAACGGTGACGGCGCCAGTAGAGGTTTCTAAAGCGGTGATTTGTGGGGGACTGGAGGTGCCATTCATTGTCATGTCCCTACTGCTACGGTAACTTGGTATACTAATATTGGATGAGGCAAGATTCGTGGGTCCAAGTGTGCTGTAGATATCTTCTAACGTTCCGCTTTTTGTCAACATTAATGCAATATGCCCCCAGTAATTCCCTCCCGAAGTAAAGGTAGGATTATTATCAACACCTTCTGTTGTCTGGTCCTGGGCTACTGTAACGGCATCATCCCAAGAGTCGCTTGCGCCATAAAATGTTGTCGGGGCTAGGGCTGTTGGAATCTTAATTGTATTTTCTAACACCCGCTCAGTATAACCAGCAAGTTTATCCAGCAAATTGCTGCATGTCTTAAGAAACTTTATCTGCCCATCCATTGGGGCATCTGAGGGCCACTCTTTTATTAACTTTGAAGTTTCTTTCCAAGAATCAGATATAGCTGACAAAGCAGTAAAACCTTCTGCTACTACACCCCCTACAACTGCATTCTTCACCGATTTCAAATAAAATGGAAATGTATACTCATCTATTATGTGATATCTTCCCAATGTAACTTTCCCCAGCACTCCATCAGGTTCAAAAGCTCCTTTCTCTTTCATATGTTTTGTTATGACGTCAATTGCTGCGTCATAAAGAGCGCCTGCGGATAGCTTGATACCTCCTTTGATGGCAAGAGCTTTTGTTAGTTCCATGTCCTTTTTAACAATCCCTTCACTAACTAATTTCAAATATTTAAACGTAGAATATACCTTAGCGGGCGTTGGAGTTATCGCGCCAGTTAGAACTTGCTTGGTATCTTCATACAGTTGTTTCATGTTTTCCTCAGGATGTGGTTTGATACCGAAATTCTGCGCAAATAAAGGCGGTGCATATAAATTGATAGAAGCAAAAAATATTAAAGCGATTATCATAAAAACGGATTTATGTATTTTCATTGTGTATCCTTCTCATTCATCTGTTAAAACTTACACCCCACATTGATGGTATGTGTCTTCTGGTTAAATTCGTAAAGACCTGCATTCGAATCATTCTTTGTATAGTTAAAGGTATAGGACGCGAAGAAGTATTTGTAAAATTCCTGGCTTAACACGGCAGTGACGCTGTGTTGTCTATCCACACGTTCATCACTATATAGGAGCGGCGGGTCTTTATAACTTTTTTCGGTCCATTGATACTTTGCAAAGCACTCCGTCTTGGTCGGAAATCTCATAAAATAGGAAGCTCCAAAATAGGGAGCGGTATAGGTGTATCTTCTCGCATCGGCATCGTTATTTGTATAGCCCGATGTCAGGGCAATAATATGCTGACGGTTAAAGAGGTAAATGGAGGGCACAATCTCGTATGATCTGGTCACATTGTTCAGGTCCGAGTTGCTTTCAAAATAGTAGTTTTCTTTACTATAGGAAAACCGCCCACGGAGGCTGAAATATTGACTGAAGAAATGCTCATAGCTGGGATCTATGTGGAAAGTATTAGAAAGATGATCGCTGCCGTATCTCTTTTCCGTGTATCCCACGGGGACCTTCGCAACGTCTTGGCGGGAAGTCCACCAGGGGCCGGTCGTTACATCCACCGAGGCAAAGTTGAATTTGGAATATTCAAAGTAATTCTTATAATAAATGTCGGCAGTGGTGTTCCACATGAGCCCCCATTTCTTTGTATCATAGAGAACATTGCCGGAAAAACTGGTCACTGAGGCTTCATCACGAAGTTTGACCGACTCATTGTCAAGGGTCAGGGTGCCACCGATGACGGCAAGATCTCTGTCACTTGGACCGCCATTAACGTTGTCATCCCACATTAATCCCTCAGAAAAGCGGAGATTCCAGGAAACCTTTTTTGTTCTCTCCTCTATAGTGGCAAGAAGCTGATCTATATTTTTTTGAACAGCTTCAGGTGGAGCGGCTGCCTTTACGGTTTCGAGCTCTCGACGCGCTTCGTCATATTTGCCAGTGGTGAAGTAGGCAACAGCCAGTTCCAGCCTGGCCCTGTGCAGCTTGGGGTCGATGTCTAACATTTTCTTGAATTTCTGGATGGCCAACTGGATCTCGCCGACTTTCATGGCGCTGGTACCGAGCCAGAACATGATGTCCATGGTCTCAACCTGGTTTGCGATTTCCTTGAAAATAGGCAAAGCCTGACCGAACTTCCTGTCATAGTAAAGGGTCAAAGCCTCTTCGAGCTTTTTGCCGAGAGCTTCGAGTTCTTCTGGTGACATCCTGAAAAGTTTGCTGATAGCTTCCTTGTCTGCCTCTGTGAAATCCACTCCTCCTGTGGTTTCTTTTTTGTCTACTGGAGAGATGGAAGATGGATTTTGCGCTTGAGCAAAAACAGGGAAGATTAGAAAAAAGGAGAAAACCAGAAATATAATGATTGAAAAATTCCACTGGAACCTGCAATGCATAACCACTCCTTTCGATTTGACGGGAAACACTTATAGCGAGACCCTTGAATTTTGAGGAGTGTCAACGACAAGAAATCTTAATGATTCACGTATGTTAAGATTTCTCCCTACGGTCGAGATGACAGATAATGATAGTTATTCAAAGCTCTCATAGTGTCACAAAAAGGTGGATGAATTAGAAACTTAAACAGGAGTTTTTTAACTATAACTAAGTGGATTTGTCAAGTATATAAAATATTAGACTATTAGTCCCTGTAACTTTGCCCCATAAAAATGTAGAAATTATTAGGGACAAGGAGTGGATATGGCAAAGTTACAGAAACTTTTGGGAGCAAGAGTTTATGAGCTGAGGAGAAGGGTTAACCTCACACAGGCACAGTTTGCCGAGAGAGTCGGTGTCAGTAATGATACTATAAGCCGCATAGAACGCGGGATAAGGAGCCCCTCGTTTGATGTCCTTGAGCGCCTTGCCAAAGCCCTTGATGTAGAAGTTCGTGAGTTGTTTAATTTCTCAAACAGAAAATTCATTGAGGCCAAATGCCGCCTTGAGCTCATTGACCTGCTGAATTATCTTCAAGACAAAAATCCAGATGAAATAGCAATAATATATAAAATTTCACGATTGATCTTTGAGGATCATAAATAAGGGGATAAATAATAAGCCTTGATTGCTTCTCGCCTGAACTTACTTGGAATATATTTTGAGAAAGCTATCAGGGGTTATTATTTGAATATTTCGGAAAGGGTTTAGAACAAGCAAGTCTTCATCGCCGGAAATGATAAAATCCGCTTTGCCGCAAACAGCAAGTTCCAGAAACTTATTATCTTTCGGGTCTCGGCATTCTGAGATTGTTTCATTGGTTTCAATAGGTGTGGAGTGAAGAATCAAGCTGGTTAAAAACTGCTTTCGTTCTTCGTGAGAGATGTACCGGTCAAATTTATTTCGCCACAAAACTTCTTCTAATTCAGCAAGAGTGGGTGAAGAAAAGAGAAAAGCTCCTTGACTTATGCCTATATCAAAAGCTTTTGATGGTTTTGAACCCTCAAAAAGCAAGGCGCTTATAATAATATTTGTATCAAAAACTAAACGCAATTATAATATACCGTTACAGAATGTGCTTGATCTTTTCACCAAGAATATTTTCCAGAATATCTGGTGTTATACCACGGGTTTTGGCCTTACCGCTTATTTCAGACATTATTTTTTGAAGTGACT